>MUCJ01000008.1 GCA_002816715.1 SAR202 cluster bacterium Casp-Chloro-G3
ATCAGCAGGTTAATTCTGACGATATCCATCTCATATTGCGAGTCTATGAATCCTATCTCGAAATACTCTGTCACTAGCACAACGCTTATAGTTGACAAATTTTTGCCGTCGACCTGCCCATAGAGATTTTCAGCAGCCTGCTAATTCTCAATAACCAGCTTGCCGAAGAAGTTGCGATCCTCCATAACCTGGTGAGCCTCGGCCACCCCTTCCAACGGGAATACCTGACTGACTATGCCGTGCAGTTCCCCCTGGTTGACCATCTTCATCACATCGGCAAAGGTGCGACGACTGCGTCCGCCACTACCCATCAGTTGCAACGGGCGACCTTGCAGTATGGACAGGTTCATGTCAACCCGCGCACCCGAGGTGACGCCGGTAATCACCAGCCGACCACCGGGCTTGAGACTGAGCATGCTCTCCTCCCAGACATCGGCGCCTACCACGTCAAACACCAGATCAACGCCCTTGCCGTCGGTCAACTCCTTGATCTTCTGGCTGATGCTATCTGTCTCCCGGTAATTGATAACCTCGTCGGCACCCATTTCTTTAGCCTTTGCGATTTTCCAATCCACACCAGCGGTGGTGATCACCCGCGCACCCATCATCTTGGCAATCTGAATCCCCATACTGGCGACGCCGCTGCTGGCAGCGTGAATCAGCACATCATCCCAGGGGCGAATCTGGCCTTGAGTTACCAGACAATGCCAGGCAGTATGGGCCGCCAGGGGTAAGGCCGCAGCTTCGGCAAAGCCCATCGAGTCGGGGAATTTATGTGCATTGACTGCCGGAGCGGTAATATATTCGGCGTGGCCGCCCTCCAGGTCTACGCCCAGACGCTTCTGCTCGGTGCAATACTGGTCCAGCCCCTGAACGCAGTACTCGCAGGTTCCGGCGCACTTGATCCGGTTGTCCAGCACCACCCGGTCGCCAACCTTGAGCTTGGTATCGGCATCTGGACTGATCTGTACCACCTCTCCGGCAACATCACAGCCCAGGATGCGGGGCAGCGGCCCTCGGTAGCTGCGACCCTCACGCAGTCCAATATCCAGCCGGTTCAGCGCACTGCCCCGTACCCGCAGCAACACCTCACCGGGTTCAATCTCGGGTTCCGGGCGGTCTCCGTAGGTCAGTACGCTAGTGCCGCCGTGATCACTGATGTAAACCGCTTTCATCATCGTCTCCTAGTTATATTCGATGGCTGTCAGAACACCCGAATATTACTCTCCGCCAGCTATGCCGTCAAAGCATTATATTCATTGACTGCCCAGTCCATCTGCACTAAACTCGCTGCAAGCCGTAGCTGTCCGTCAATAACTGACCGCACCATTAGGAGAGGCAAAACCATGCGATTCGGGATGTTTTACGAACTTCAGATGCCCAAACCCTGGTCGGAGAACGCCGAGTACAACACCCTTTGGAACGCGGTGAAGCAGGTGACCTACGCCGAGGAGATGGGTTTTGAGCAGGTTTGGCTGGTGGAGCACCACTTCCTCTCCGAGTTCGCCCATTCCAGCGCGCCGGAAGTGACGCTGGCCATCATGGCTGAACGCACCACCAAAATGCGGCTGGGTTTTGGCGTGGTGCTGGCTCCGGTGCACCACCCGCTGCATGTAGCGGCGCGGGTGGCGACGCTGGACATCTTCAGCAACGGTCGGGTAGACGTGGGCGTCGGTCGCACCAAAGGCCCCTACCAACTGACCCCCTTCGGCACCGACGTTGCCCAGACCCAAAGCATGATGATTGAGACGCTGGAATGCCTCCCTGGGATGTGGACGCAGGATGTTTTCTCTCACGAAGGTGAGCACTGGAGCATTCCGCCACGAGAAGTGATCCCCAAGCCCATTCAGAAGCCGCACCCGCCGCTATGGATGGCTTGCACCCAGGAGGACACTTTCCGGCTGGCCGGACAGTTGGGGTTGGGTTGCCTGGTCAACACCCTGGGCGGTACCGACAAGACCCGAGGGCTGGTCAACGCCTATTTTGAAGCCATCGAGAACCCCACCCCGGTGGGCCATTTCATCAACAAACAGGTGGTCGCCTCCACCATCGGGTTTTGCGACGAAAACGGTGCGAAGGCCCGCGAGAAGGGTTCTGCCGTAGCGTCGTGGTACCTGAACCAGAGCAAACAACGGTTTACTCTGGAGTGGGCCGGGGTTGACCCAGACGCGGTACCTGATGAGTACAAGTTCTACATGCAGGGCGGCGCGGTGCGCGGCGGCGGGCCTTCCGCCGACCCTCAGCAGCAGAAGCCGCCCACCCAGGATGAACTGCTGGCCGGAGGCGGTTACTGCGTCGGTAATCCAGATGATTGTATCCGGGTCATTGAGGAGTTCGAGGCGATGGGCGTCAACGAGATTATGCCCATATTCCAGGCGGGACACGCCACCCATGAAGAGGTAATGAACTCCATTCGTCTATTTGGCAAGTATATTATTCCCCACTTCCGGGAAAAGGAGAAACGGGCCAAGGCTGCTACCGCGTAGTGACTATCTAGAACTCACCGCAGAGGCACAGAGGGCGCTGAGACCAGACTCTGAGCCCTGAACAAAAGTAAACAGAACAATCTCTGCGAACTTTACGTCTCAGCGGTTTTGAGATTGATTGTTATTGCGATAATCAGGAGGGATCTATGAGCCTAGATGTATTTGATGTAACCGGACAGAAGGTTTTGATCACGGGAGGCGGCCGTGGAATCGGCAAGGGCATTGCACTGGCCTTTGCCGAGGCAGGCGCAGACGTGGCAATCAGTGCGTTGACCAATACCGGGGTGAATCAAGTAGCCGAAGAAATTCGGGGCATGGGCCGCACCGCGTTGGCGTTGACCGGCGACGCCACCAAATCCGCCGACATGGACCGGGTCGCCCAGCAAACGCTGGCCGAGTTTGGTCACCTGGATGTTCTGGTCAACTGCGTCGGCGACGCCATTCGCAAGCCGCTGGTCAAACTGCCGGGCAGCACCACCGAAGGCATGACCGAAGAGGAGTGGCACTTCATCGTCGATATAAACTTGACCGAAGCCTTCCAGGGTTGTCGGGCCTTGGGGCCGCACCTGTTGGAACGCGGTCAGGGCAACGTAATCAACGTCTCCGGCTGGGCTGCTTTTCGGGGACGCCCGGAATCGGCGGCCTACGACGCCGCCAAAGCTGGGGTGATGCGCCTTACCGAGTGTCTGGCCCAAGAATGGGCGCCCTTCGGCGTGCGGGTCAACTCAATTGCCCCCGGCAGCTTCCCCGACCCGGCGCAAATGTCGGCAGAGGCTTACCAAAACCGGGATGAAGCGGCCAAGGGTTCGGTGCCTTTGGGCAGGGTCGGACGATTAAAGGAGATCGGTTATTTGGCCGTATTTCTCTCATCGCCCGCTGCTTCCTATGTTACCGGTCAGACTTGGGGAGTGGACGGCGGGATCAGCATCAAGTCTCCTTAAACTTAGACTAGACACGTAAACTGGTAAACAAGAAAAAGGCCGACGGATAGCAATAACTCACCAACCGTCGGCCTTTTTACCGAGTGGGCTGCCCATACTTTTATCCGATAGCACACTTATGTCTCGAAATATTAGCGCGCGAATCCGTTGAACTGGGGCATGAATGTGGCCCCCAAGCCGTCTAGCTCCTTTCTTAATCCTTCATCTGGGCTGCCATATACCGTCAACCGGTTCAGGTTAACCATTCCCATGAACCGTTTGGCAAACCTCTCCCCAAAGGTTGTCAGGTGGATCTTGGCCGCGTCAGAATCGGCGTAGCGTTCATAAATATGACAGACACTATTATCCTCGCTCAACAGATACTCATAGGCTAGGGTGTCGGGCTCGTTGGTCTGTGTCGCCCGCACCAACTCACCAGCTAGGGCCTTGAAATTGGCCAGTTCCCCCGGCTTGATAGTTACGTCAACCACCCATGAAACAATATCGCTCATCTCAGCATCTCCTGCGAAAAATATCGGGCAAACTTGGTGATTTCAGCCTTGGTGCAATACCCCAACTCTACCTCAAACTAACTTGGGCGCATCATCTATGCTTCTCAATATTCATTATCAGAGCATCGGCTATATAGTAGCTTCCCATAGGTAGCGGTATTGTATTACGTATGATAGTTATCTTAAAAAGGCGAGTAATTAGCGCACAAATATGACCTTGATTTAAGAAAATCGTTATGTTTATATTGAGTTAGGACAGAAAATGAGAGAATTTGAGACGGAATAGACGGATTTACTATGGTTAACAGTTCACAATTGAAGAAAGATTTAGCAATGATCAGAATCATGATCGTTGAGGATGAAGGACTATTCCGGGATATGCTCAAAATATCCCTGAGTGCCGTCCCCAATATGGAAATCGTGGACGCGGTATCTGATGGCGTGTCCGCCATCGATGGCGCTAGCCGGCTGTATCCCGACGTAATCCTGATGGACATTGAACTGGGCGTTGAGCCCAACGGCATCGCCGCCGGTCGTGCCATCAAATTAGAACACCCCGACATGGGCATCGTCATATTGTCCTCCCATCGCGAACGGCAATACCTGAGCCTGATTGCCGCCGAGGAGTCGTCGGGCTGGTCCTACTTGCTCAAGCAGTCGGTCAGTGACTCGGGCGCGTTGGCTAGAGCCATTGAGGGTGCCGCGTCCGGCCTGGTGGTAATGGACCCAACAGTGGTCAATAGCTTGAAGCCTCGCAAAGGCTCGGTCACCTCTGGGTTGACCCCGCGCCAGCAAGAAGTGCTGACGATGATGGCCCAGGGCTACAACAACGCCGCCATCGCCGAGAAGCTGGTGCTGGGCACCAAGTCGGTGGAAAATTACATCAACGCCATCTACCAGGAGCTTAACTTGAGCCACAACGGGCCGCTGCACCCCCGGGTACAGGCAGTGCTCACTTACGTCAAAGACAGCACGTAGAATGGTCATTGATCCCGGAACTTATTAACCCACGCCTACCGGCGTGGGTTCTATTTTGTGCCGACTGCGCCGGTGTTGCTAATCCTCATCCCCAGCATTACCATTATTTGGTGTATTTACTGATTCCCCTCTCCACGCTTCCCCCCAAACATAACCCAGAGGCACCCGTTGTCTAGCAGTCAGGCCAGCGAAGCCATTCTGGTGGAAGGGCTGCACAAAAGCTACGGCGATTGGCCGGTGCTTTGGGACTTGAACCTTTCGGTTGGTTGGGGCGAGTTTGTGGTTCTATTTGGGGCCAATGGCACCGGCAAGACCACTCTGCTGCGCGTTCTCTCCACTCAGGCCCGGCCCGAGTCCGGTACGGTAAAAGTATCCGGATTTGATTGCGTGCGCCGAGCTGAGTCCGTCCGAAGCCGCGTCGGCGTAGTAGGACACAGTGGCTTCCTCTACGAGGACCTGACCTGCCGCGAGAACCTGATGTTCTACGGCCAGCTTTTTCGGATTGACCACATCCGGCAACGGGTGGATGACGTATTATCCCAGGTGGGCATGACTCAACGGGCCGACCACCGCGTGAAAACCCTCTCTCACGGCATGCAGAAACGGGTGGCCATCGCGCGGGCCATACTGCACCAACCGCAGGTTCTGCTGCTGGACGAACCAGAGGGCGGGTTAGACCAGGAATCGCTGGCCATGTTGAGCAGTCTGTTGAGCGAGTGGACTCAGGCCGGGCGAACGGTGGTGATGACTACCCACAACGTAGAACTGGGACTTTCCTGGGCCGACCGGGTGGCGGTGCTCTCCGATGGCGGCCTACAGTTCCAGGATTCTGAGACCTGCCGGGACTCGGCCAAGCTCCGGCGAAGGCTGACCCCTGAGCCTTCTCCCGAAGCTGACGGCGAAACGGCGCAGACGGCAGGCAATTCCAATGAATAGATTCCTTCAGCCCATTGCCATCATTTTTTGGAAGGACATACTGCTGGAACTGCGCTCCAAGGACATAATCATATCGGCGGCGGTGTTCGGCTTTCTGGTGGTGATCGTCTTCAATTTTGCCCTGAACGTAACCCCCCGACTGGTCACTCAACTGGCCCCCGGCATCCTCTGGGTCGCCTTCGCCTTTGCCGGAACCCTGGCCATGAACCGGTCTTTCGTTCGAGAAAAGGAGCAGGGGGGATTGGAAGGACTGCTGTTGACCCCGGTCAGCCGGGACGCCATATTTCTGGGCAAGGCGCTGGTCAGCTTTCTGTTCATGCTCATTGTGGAGGCGGCCTTGCTGCCGGTATTCGCGGTTATGCTGGGTTTTTCGGCGTTCTCTTTTATGTTGATCCTGACCATAGTGCTGGCGACGTTGGGATTCGCCACGGTGGGCACCTTGTTCTCCGCCATCGCAGTCCAGACCCGCTCCCGGGAAATCATGCTGCCGGTGCTGTTCTTCCCCATCATTCTGCCGGTAATCATCGGCGCGGTGGAGGCTTCCAGCCAGGCCATTGGCGGCGATGGCGGTGCCGGAATCGGCAAGTGGCTGCCCTTGATCGGCGTGTTCGACGCCCTGTTTCTGGTAATATGTCCCTGGGTATTTTCCTTCGTGGTAGAGGAGTAGGCAATCATGGCGACCGTTGACCGGGTCAAGCAGCCCCTGCTGTCCTTTAGCAATGCACTGGTAGTTTTGGGCGCAGCCCTTATGCTGGTTGACGTCTACCTGATATTTATGGTCGCGCCCACCGATGCGGTGCTGGGCAACATACAGCGGGTATTCTACTTCCACGTGCCAATGGCGATCATGTCCTTCCTCGCCTTCTTCGTGGTATTTATCGCCAGCATCCTCTATCTGATCAAGCGCGACCAGAAGTGGGACCGTTTGGCCCACGCCGCCGCCGAGGTGGGTGTGGTTTTCGTGACCCTAGCATTGATCACCGGCATCATCTGGGCACGCCCGGTATGGGGAGTCTGGTGGACCTGGGAGCCGCGACTGACCACCACCTTGATCCTGTGGCTGATTTACGTCGCCTACCTGATGATTCGGGCCTATGCGCCCAATCGGACGCAGGGCGCGCTCTACGCCGCCGTGGTGGGCATTGTGGGCTTTGTGGACGTGCCCATTGTCTACTACTCGGTGCAGTGGTGGCGGTCGATACATCCGTCGGCAGTAGTGGGGCCGCTGGCCGAGTCTGGGGCATTAGAACCGGTCATGCAGGGGATCCTGTTGTTTTCCTTCCTGGCCTTCCTGGTGCTGTTCCTCTACCTGGTGGTAGAGCGGATGGCGCTGCGCGGCCTGGAAGACCAGGTCAGGCTGCTCAAATTTTCATTGCATCGGACTGGCCGGTAGCGGCCAGATAGGAAAGGCTTATCGTGTTAGGTTTGCTTCAGGTTAATGTGCCGCCGTCCAACTTGCCGTTTTTGTTCGCTGTGTTTGCGGTGACGTGGGTAATCTTCTTTGCTTATGCGTTTTTCGTTTCCAGACGGCGGCAGGAGATGCAACGAGAAGTAAAGGACTTGCAGCAGTCTCTGGAACAGGCAGAAGGGCCGAAAAACCCTGGTTAACCGGACAACCCTAGTTAACCGAGGCCCGGCCAACCGGCTCAGAGGCCGGCACTCCAAAGGATATATCGTTAATTCCCTGCAATGCCCGGTGCCAGTTGCGATTCAACGCCTCGTAAACCCCTTTATCATTGGGGGTTGAGTAGGCTTCCCGGGAAATGCTCTCCTCGATGGCTTGAGCAAAGCTGTCCACTGGCGACCAGAATTCGGCGGGCAAAGACGGACGGTACATTTCCAGGTTAGTCTTGGCCAGGCGATACCGTTTGGTGGCCTCGATCTCGCCGGCGGTCTCGTCTCGATGTTCATTGTGCCACTGGCGGAGGTTCATGTGATGCAACTCCCTCCGACGCTCGATCAAGTCTAAAGCCGAATCTTGCAACTCTTCCATTGCCTTCAGCAGCCGGTCCCGACGCGGGACTGGACTAGCGGCAGTGGCCGGTCTGACCGGAATGCTGTCGGTTGCGGAGGTTCGTTGCTCTCGGGTGTTGCCAATCAGTAGGAGAACCGTCATCCAGCCGGTGCCTATGGAGGCCACAACAAGGCCGATGACGGTAACAATGGCTTCCACAATCGGAAGAAACGGGTTGTGCGTGCCCAGCAGCATGGTGACACCCCAGATTGCCAGCGCCAGCCCAACTGTGTTTAGTGCGACTACTAACCTTAACTGAATCATGCCCGTCACCGCCCCAGACTATAGAACCTAGCCTAGCATCATTGCCAGGGTGACGTCCAGCCTGCTGGGTATCGACTTTGCCGGTTAAACGATTGGATTGCAGTTCCTAGCAACGGATATGGAACCATCAACTCAGGGATGGTATCATGTACTGGACGCTAACAATAAGAAATCCAGCTAGCTAATTTAACCGTAACATCAGTAGTCGAACTAATTTACGAGGATTTTCGTGGCAGACAAAGAACGAGACCCCAACCCCGCAATAGTCTATGAAGAAAGCTCTGGCAAGAGTCATCGCCTTCGTTTTGCAATCCTGGGAGTAGTGGCCATCCTGGCCGTTGGCTACATGATCTACGCGGCATTCCCTGGGAACACGCTGTATTTCTTGACCGTGAGCGAGTTCATGGCCGGCCAGGAGTATCAGGACGGACGTATGGTGCGCGTGTCAGGCAAGCTGATGGAGGAAAGTTTCCTGCGTCAGGAAGATTCGACCGTATCCCAATTCCAACTGATTGATGAAGCAGTTGGCCCTGGCATCGCCATGAACGCTTCCTATGTGGGAGTGATGCCCGACCTGTTCTTCAACCCCCACTCAGAGATCATCCTAGAGGGCCACTACAGTCCAGACGAAATGTTCGAGGCTGACAGTATTCTGGTCAAATGTCCGTCCAAGTACCAGTCTCTGGAAGAAGAACAGCGACTTCAGGAACAGGAAGTGCCTGCGGCCAGCAGCTAGGGCGCTGGGAGGCCACTTCAGTGGCTCTGCTTCTCTTCTCTGGTTCGGTCTAGCACAGACTGCTTGAACGACGCTGGTGGGGTTGCCCTGGGTAACCTGGCCAGGATGCCTATGGTTGCAGAGAGACTGTCAATGAATGCCCGGCAGGGGCCGCACTTGTCCAGATGGGATTGGATGGCGGAACGCTTCTGAGGGGCAAGGCCATCTTCCAGGTAATCTGAGCCTAACTCCCGGGTGTCCCGGCAGTCAAAGTCGCCCCGGCGGAACATCCGCCTCAACATGCGATTCATTATCATCATCCTCCGTATTCTAAAGCCGCTGAGATGGTTAGGCAACCTGGTGCATCGGCGACTTCCAGGAAATTTGCTCCCTATCTACATTTGATAGCCAGCCTTCTCCAGGAAAACGCTTGGGGGCAACGCTTGCCATGATAATATATAGACAAACTCATCAAGTTAGATGCACAATGGCCCAGAACGTTACATACCAAGGCCGATAAGCGAGTGAGTGAAGAAAAGGTAGAATATTCCTTTGAAGATATTGTTGAAGAGTACAGCCCTTTCGTATTCAATCTGACCTACCGCATCCTGGGCAACCACGCCGACGCTGAAGACGCGGCACAAGACGCATTCCTGGCCGCCTATCGCAATTTTGCGCGCTTTCCGCGGGGAATCCAAGGTTAGTACCTGGCTATATCGCATTGCGACCAATGCCGCACTGATGCGACTGCGCAAAGACCGGAACAAGCGGCAGTTGACCCAAACCGGTTACGACGATATGCAGTTGACCAGCCCAACCGACGGGCCGGAGAAACTGGCCCTCAACAGTGAACTGCGGCAGCACCTGGAAGGAGGTCTGGAACGGCTACCAGCCAACTTGAAAACTGCCGTCGTCCTTCGGGATGTCCAGGGCCTGAGCAACGAGGAAGCCGCTGAAATCGTTGGCGTTTCAGTGTCATCGCTAAAGGCCAGACTGCACCGGGGGAGGGTCTTACTGCGCCATCACTTGCAGGGCTATGTCGAAAAGAAAGAGTAGACTCCAATAGCGCTAAACTTAGAATGCAAAACGCCCCGCCATTCAGCGGGGCGTTGCTATTTGCAGTTATCGGGTTTTAGATCGCGTAGGCGTCAATCAATTGGTCTACCGAATGCTGGCGGTCTTTGCTCCAGATCTGCTGCACCCGGTCGTCCAGGGAGAGTCTACTGTCGTCCTGATAAATTACGCCGACGGGCAGTCCACGCTTCTGAATCAATGCATGTGCCGCTGCCTTGTCGGTTCTGTCATGATCCTCAGGAATGTCCCAGATCATTGGCTCAATGCCTTCCTTGGCATTGCCTTTGATCAACTGGAAAGTGTCGTTGTAGGTAACGCAGGGGGACTGGACATGCACCATAGAGAACCCTTTGTGGTTCATGCCCTGATTGATCAACTCGGCCAGTCGCCGAGGGTTGCCGGAAAAACCAGACGCGATGAACGATACACCCAATGTCAGGTACAGCTCCAGCGGGTCGGCCGCAATTTCCATCTTGCCAAAGGGGGTGGAACTGGTGATGGTACCCTCTTTGGTGGTGGGCGAACTCTGCCCCTTGGTCAGACCGTATACGCCGTTGTCCATAATCACGGCGCAGACGTTGAGGTTGCGCGCGGCTTGCGGCCCTATATGTTCTGCACCAATGCTGAGGAAGTCGCCGTCTCCAGCGACAATAACCACGTTCAACTCAGGTCGGGCCATCTTGACGCCCATGGCAATTGGCAGGGTGCGGCCGTGAATGCCGTGGATCCCGTAGGGCTGAGGACCTTCCAGCAGATGCACCAGATTGCCGGAACAGCCAATCCCGGCGACCATCACGTTGCTTTCCATTGGCAACCCGGTCTCTTCCAACCGGTTGATCATGGCCAGTTCCAACGCTCGGCGAACGCCAAAGTCGCCGCAACCAGGACACCACTTGAAATCGTATTCGGGATTCTTTCTGCTCATGCCCGGGCCATCTCCTTCTGCGGGGATTGGGTCATTTCAGTGATTCTATCTACCAGATCGCGCACCTTGAATGGCAGTCCAGTGTATTGGGTGATTGAATGAGCGTTAACGCCCATTGAGCGCAAAATTGAGGAAAACTGGCCTTGATAGTTCAACTCAGGCACTATCACCAGTTTCTTCTGCTTTAACTCTTCCAAAAGCTTGGGGGGCAGCGGGTGCAGGAACATGGTGTAGTACCAGCCCAGGGAGACTTCCTGTTCCTGCAAACGCAGAAAGGCCTCGTAAGCTGGGCCTTTGGAACCGCCCCAAGGCATTACTGCCACCGACGCCTCGGTGTTTTCACTCTCGTAGTAGCCGTCTTCCAGCAGCTTGAGCTTATTGAAGCGACGCTCGGTCATCTGGACGTGACGATCTGGCAGGTGGGTAGTATCGCCCATATCGTCGTGCTCACTGCCATTGGCGACGTAAGCGCCCGGGTTGCCCGGGATCGGCATGGGAGACATCTCAGAACCGCTGTAGCGGTGATAGCCGTTGCTACCCTGGTAGGTTTGCCGGCTCTCCAGCGTTATTTTAGATAGGTCGGGTCGGGCGATGTTCTGGACACGATCAGCCAGCGACATCTCGGTCATTAGAATGACCGGCCCCTGGTAGCGCTCAGCCCAGTTGAAGGCCCAGATTGCACCGTAGAAGGCTTCCTCCACCGTGCCAACTGCAATAACCGGCAGTCTCACGTCGCCGTGAGCCGGGTACATGCAGGCCATCAGGTCGGACTGCTCAGTCTTGGTGGGCAAACCAGTGGCTGGCCCGCCACGTTGCACGTCCACTACCACCACTGGGATCTCAGCCATCCAGCCCAAGCCGAGACCTTCGCTCATCAGCGAAAAGCCGGGGCCGGCGGTGGCGGTCATGGCCTTCTTGCCCGCGTATCCGGCACCCAGAATTCCGGTGATGGACTCGATTTCTGAGCTTACTTGATAGGCAAATTTGCCGGGGCCCACCAGATTGCGCTCCATCCAGAGCAGGATAGTGGTGGCCGGAGAAATGGGGTATCCGATATAGAACTCGACACCGGCGGCCATTGCCCCCAGCGAAAGAGCATCGTTGCCTCTGAGCATTATTTGTTTATAATCAGGTGCCTTGGCCGGAGCCAATTCACCCAGCGCAAAGCCACTGCGCGCGGTCTCGGCACGTCCCAGCTTGATGGCCTTGATATTGGATTCAATAATTTCAGCGTCGCCGTCCCGGCCCCGGCGGAACCGCTGTTCAACAAACTGCTCCAGGTAGTCCTGGGACATGTTGACCAGATGGGCCAGCGCACCAATTACCACCATGTTGGCGGCACGAGTGTTGCCGGTGGATTTGGCCAAGTCATCAATGGGCAGACCAAAGATGCGGGATTCGCCTTCTGCCTCAAAGCCTTCAAATTCCCGGTCATTGGAGTTGTAGATGATTACTCCGCCGTCGCGCACCTCAGAGAAGTGAGTCTCGTACGCTTCGCGGTTGAACGCGACCAGCACATCAACGTCGTCACCAGCGCTGAGGATGGGCGCATCGGAGATTCGGGCTTGAGTCCAAGTTGGCCCTCCCATAATCTGAGAAGGGAAGGTCGAGTAAGTCAACGCGTGGTAACCGACTTGCGTGGAAACTTGCGCTAACCCCTCTGCGGAGGTTACTACTCCCTGTCCGCCTTCTCCAGCGAAACGGACTACGAAGTCACGCATTTGCATCTATAATCCTCCCGGCTTATTTGCACGGCAAAATGTATTACTATTTTGGGCTTGGCCCAACTCGACAGATAAAATACTTAGAATAAACAGCGTGGGAATTGTGGCCCTTGGCGAGCCAAAGGGCGAGGATTCTTTGGTGATTGTCATTGCAAATTAGCGGACCAAACGGCTCTTGGAAAGGGTGCTCCACTTGCCGAACCACAAAGTATGCCGCTCGCATAAAGGGGAGCGGTGTTAACCCGTTGCAGATTCACAATATGGAGGTTGACTGTATAGCGAAATATATCATTGGGACTGAACCATTGTCAATCTAAAATCGGCCTGGTATAAAGCTAATTCAAGCCCAGGTGACCGTTTGGCTGCTTTGATTATGTTTGCTTCAATTTGGTTAAAGTTTAACTTCAACAGGGCATTGAGTATAGTGTGACAGACCCTCACTTAATATGGGAGTAATATCTAGTGTCAAAATTATGACTTTTGGGGACAAAACCGTAGCGAAATCCCAGTTTGTCCGCGTCCTTCAGGAGTTAACGTATTCCAATATTGGCCGCATCCTATCCCAATCATGTCAACCCCTGCATTGTTCGCCTCTTTACCGGTGTGCTATCATCGCAACATGGAACAGAACATGGAACAGATCAAATACTGGGTAGCCTTGGGCCGGGTGCGCCTGCTGGGCACTGTCCGTTTTCGCCGCTTGGAAGCCTACTTTGGCGAGGCGGCAAATGTCTGGAAAGCTTCGTTCAGCGAGCTCAAGGCATCTGGCATGGAAGAACGGGTGGCTAACGAGATTATTGCTGCCCGCAGCAAGGTCTCCCCCGACGATGAGATGGCTAACCTGGCCAGGGCGGGAGTCAAAGCCGTCAACTGGCACCATCCCGACTATCCGGCCCGTCTCAAGGAGATACACGACCCGCCGCCGGTGCTCTACTATAAAGGAGAGCTACTGCCGTCGGACGAACGTTCGGTTGCGGTGGTCGGCACCCGCAGTCCCACCACCTACGGCCGGGAAGTCGCCGCCTCCTTGACCGCTGAGTTGGCCAGAAACGGCATCGCCATCGTCAGTGGACTGGCCCTGGGCATTGACGGCATTGCCCACCGGGCGGCATTGGATTCGGGTGAACGCACCCTGGCGGTGGTGGCCAATGGACTGGATATTGTGTATCCAAAGGAACACGCCAACCTGTCCCAACGCATTTCTGAGCAGGGGGCGGTGGTCAGTGAAGTGCCCCTGGGCATACGGCCCGACTCCCGCAGCTTCCCCCGGCGCAACCGCCTGATCAGCGGCATTAGCCTGGGGACATTGGTGGTGGAAGCAGGCGAGGGCAGCGGAGCGCGTTGGACGGTGTACCACGCTCTAGAGCAGGACCGAGAAGTTTTCTGCGTTCCGGGCAGCATCTTCTCGCCAGCCAGCCACTTGACCAACCGGCTAATTCAGGAAGGTGCTAAACTGGTCAGCAGCACCAACGATATAATGGAAGAACTGAACCTGAACGCCGTGGGCCGTCAGATCGAGATGCGACTGGCTCAAGAATCGATTCCGGCGCTGTCGGCCAACAACGATGCCGAATCGAAACTATTGGGGCAGCTTGACCATGAACCGATACACATTGATGATATAAGGCGCCGTGCCGATATGCCCATCACCGAGGTCAGCGGCCTGCTAACCATGCTGGAACTCAAGGGTATGGTCAAGCAGGTCGGCTGCATGCACTACGTTAGGATACGCGAGGCAAGTCCAATTTATGGTAACTAAGACAACAACTAAAGCTCCGGCCAAGGCTAAGACGGCTAAGGCCGCGACCACTAAAGCCAAGGCGACTACGATAAAGACTACCAAAGCCAAGGCTGCCGCTAAGAAAAAGGTCGCTTCCCTCAAGACTGCCGGCAAGCGCTTTGTCATTGTTGAGTCACCGGCCAAGGCCCGTACTGTCGGCCAGATTCTAGGCAATAAGTATGTGGTCACCGCGTCCCAAGGACACGTTAGAGACCTGCCCAAAGGCAAGATGGGTGTGGACTTTGAAAACGACTTTGAGCCGTCTTATGTAACCATGAAAGAGAAACGGTCGCTGCTGACCGAATTGAAGAAGGCAGGCGACGCGGCCACCGAAATATATCTGGCCACCGACCCAGACCGGGAAGGCGAGGCCATTTCCTGGCACATTCAGACCGCCGCCGGTTGGGACACTCGGCCCAACCCTCCCAAGCGGGTGGTGTTCCACGAGATAACCAAGCAGGCGGTGGAAGAAGCCTTCCAGCACCCGCGAGAAATCGACATGCAAATGGTCAACGCCCAGCAGGCCCGGCGTATTCTTGATCGGCTGGTGGGCTACCAACTCAGCCCTCTGCTGTGGCGGCGGGTACAGCGCGGCCTGTCCGCTGGTAGAGTGCAGTCGGTATCCCTGCGCATGGTCACCGACCGGGAGAAGGAAATTGCCGCTTTCGTTCCAGTAGAGTCCTGGACCATTGACGCTACCCTGCACAAGCAGACTGACCCGGCAGATAAGCCAGAGACATTTACCGCCACCTTGCATTCACTGAAGGGTGCCAAGGGTCGGCTGGGTATTGCCAAAGAAGATGAAGCCCGCAACTACGAAGCCGAGCTTGAGGACGCCGCCTACGCTGTCGCCGATGTAAAGAAGCGCGACGTGCGTCTGCGTCCCACCGCGCCCTTCACCACCAGCACCATGCAGCAAGAAGCAGGGCGCAAACTGCGCTTCACCGCTCAGCGTACCATGATGATCGCCCAGCAACTCTACGAGGGAATATCCGTGCCCGGTGAGGGTTCGGTCGGCTTGATTACCTACATGCGTACTGACTCAGTACAGGTGGCGCAGACGGCCATTGATGAAGCCCGTGATTACATTCGAGAACGGTACGGCAAGGAGTACCTGCCGGATAAGACCAGAGTCTATAAGACCAAGGCTAAATCCGCCCAGGAGGCCCACGAGGCAATACGGCCCACCTCCATTCGGCGAGACCCGGAAAAGCTGAAGGATTCATTGACCAGCGAGCAGCACCGTCTCTACAGCCTGGTCTGGTCGCGGATGCTGTCCAGTCAGATGGCCGACGCCCGCACCGAAGCCACGACCGTGGACATTGAAGCGTCCTGCAAACAGTCGCCCAATGTTTACCTGTTCCGGGCCACCGGATCGGTGCTCAAGTTCCCCGGCTTCCGCACCCTTTACCTGGAAAGTCGGGACGATGGCGAGGACGACGACCACCGCAAGCTGCTGCCAGCACTGGCCAGCGGCGACGGCCTGAATTGCTTGAAGCTGGAACCCTTGCAGCACTTTACCCAGCCGCCGCCCCGCTTTACGGAAGCCACGCTGATCAAGGCAATGGAAGAAAGGGGCATTGGCCGACCCAGCACCTATGCGCCGACCATTGGAACGCTGATCGACCGAAATTACGTTGAGAAAGACCAGACCCGGCTGACGCCCACCGAACTGGGTATCACTGTTACTGACCTGCTGACCGAATATTTCACCACTGTGATGGACCTGGACTTTACCGCCCGGATGGAAGACGAACTGGACGAGGTATCCCAGGGCGAACGGGAGTGGGTGCCCATGCTCCGTGAGTTCTACGGGCCGTTCGAAAAGGCGTTGGAATCGGCGCAGGAAAACATGCCCAATGTTAAATTTGACGAAGAGACCGACGAAATCTGCGAAACCTGCGGTAAGCCAATGGTGATCAAAGCCGGTCGGTTTGGCAAGTTCATCGCCTGCACTGGCTTCCCGGAATGCCGCACCACCAAGCCCATCTTGAAACGGATTGGAATTGCCTGCCCCAAGTGCGGCGGCGACATCGTTGAGCGTCGTTCCCGAGGACGGCGGCGTCCCTTCTACGGTTGCTCCAAATACCCGGAGTGCGACTTGATCCTCAACAAGCTTCCGGTGGCCGAACCTTGCCCGGAGTGCGGTGGCTTGATGGTCTCCGAAGCGCAGGACGGTAGCTTATCCTGCACCAACTGCGTCTGGAAGGGCGATCCAGTAGAAGTTCCGGCGATGGCACCGACAGATCAGGAACCTGAGTTGGCTCCCGTTGGCGACTAGACCGGCTGCTGAGTCTGAAGCGCAGGGAAAATCCCCCCAGTCCCACCTTTTTGAGGCGGGGGTTAGGGGGGATTTCCTTTCCCGTGCCAATATTGGTGATTCAGACGATAATGGCCCACTGGGTGGCTCTTTCAACGAGCTCACCCAAAAATATGAACTGTACTTGCGGGGACAGCGAGGGCTTTCCGAAAATACTATCCGCATCTATCTGATCGACGTGGAGTCCTTCCGGCAATATCTGGCCCAAAATCGACTAGACCCCTCCCAAATGGACCGGCAGATGCTGCGAGGCTACCTGGCCTGGCTGGCGACCTCGGCGCGCGGGGGAAGGCAAGGCTACGCTCGAGTCAGCATCACTCGCAAACTGACCGCCCTGCGCTCCTTCTATCGATTCTTGGTGCAGGAAGAATGGTTCCGTGCCAGCCCAGTTCTCAGCGGCCGCAGCTTTCAAGTCAAAGTTGAAAAACCCTTGCCCGCCTTCCTCGGCAAACAGGAAGTGGCCCGATTGATGGAAACTCCCGACACCTCAGACATTTTTGGTCGCCGCGACCAGGCCATTCTTGAAGTGCTGTACTCCTGTGGCGTGCGTCTGGCGGAGATACACGGCATAGACCTACCCGACATCAAATTCGACAGCAGAGAAATACTGGTGCGGGGCAAAGGCTCCAAGGAGCGCTGGGTGCTTTTCGGCAAACCCACCGAGGACGCCTTGCGGAGTTATCTATCAGATAGCCGCCCCCAGCTGGCAACTGGGGCCACACCAGCCCTGTTCCTGAACCGCTACGGGGAGCGGCTGTCCCGACGGAGTTTCGAGAAACTAGTGCGCCAGTATTCCGCCCGCGCCGGTTTACGTGACGGTGTCCATCCCCACACGCTGCGCCACACCTTCGCCAGTCACATGCTGGAGGGCGACGCCGACCTGCGGGTGATACAGGAACTGCTGGGACATTCCAGCCCCACCACCACTCAGCTATACACCCATATCACCAAGGGGGAAGCCAGAAACGCCTATCTCAAATTTCACCCAGGGGCGTCGGGGTAAGTTGTACTGGCGGCCTATGTAACTCACTCTGCTAAACCGTCTACTTAAATCAGCTTGGTATAAAGACAGCGCAAAATCCCTTCTCCCCTGGTGGGAGAAGGTCAGGATGAGGGGGAAGATACCCGCACGCTGACGCCTCACCCTCACCTTAGTCCTCTCCCTTGATGGGAGTGGAACATACTCACCGCAAGAGGCAGGCATGACCAAAATTCTGGTGCTGAACGGGCCCAACATCAACTTCCTAGGGCGTCGCAACCCGCAGATTTACGGGACGATGACTCTGGAGCAGGTCAACCAGGCGATTTCCCAAAAGGCCCAGTCGCTGGGGGTAGAGGTCGCCTTCTTCCAGTCCAACGCTGAAGGCAGCCTGATTGACTGTATTCAGGAACATTGGGGCAACATCAACGGCATCGTCATCAACCCCGGCGCTTTAACCCACTACGGCTATTCCCTCAAGGATGCCCTAATTGACGCCGCGGTGCCAGTAATTGAGGTGCACCTGGGCAACATTCACGCTCGGGAAGAGTGGCGGCGGCGCTCGGTCATTGCCGACATTGCCCGGGGCCAGATTGCCGGGTTCGGCTGGCGCAGCTACACCGCCGCGCTGGAAATTATGGTGGGACTGCTGCAAGAAGAGAGCTCTCCGGGATCTCTAAATGAATAACCGGCTTCTCCGACTGGTTGAAGCGCTGGGCCAAAGCGCACTGGAGGGTATGCTGGTCTCCACACCGGAAAACCGTCGCTACCTGTCGGGCTTCACCGGCTCCGCCGGATACCTGCTGATCACTAAAGACCGAGCAATCCTTGCCACCGATTCCCGTTACACCCAGCAAGCCACTGACCAAGCACCAGATTTCCGCGTGATTCCGGCCCAGTCGGGGTGGGACTGGCTGATCGAGTCGTTGCAGAAATCCGGGATCAGCCGCCTGGGTTTTGAGAGCGAGCACCTGACGGTGGCCGAACACCACCGGCTGTTGGACTCGATCAAGCAAGAACCATCCCTGACCGGTATATCCCTGGTCGCCACTTCGGGAATCGTCGATGGGTTAAGAGTGGTCAAAGACCCGGAAGAACTGACCCTATTGCAGCGGGCAATCGACGCCTCCGATTCAGCAATGGACGCGGTGTGTCCCACCCTGCGGGAAGGCATGACCGAGCGGGAAGTGGCCTGGCGCATGGAGCAGGCAATGCGCGACTTTGGTGCGGATAGCGTCAGTTTCAATACCATTGTGGCATCCGGCCCCAACGGGGCGATGCCGCACCACCGTCCCACCGACCGGGCGATTGGACCGGGCGAACCAATTGTCATCGATATGGGGGCGAAGATTGGCGGCTATTGCAGCGACATTACCCGCACCGTGGTAATCGGAGAAGCGGATGAGACCTTCCGCAAGGTCTATGACATCGTGCTGGGCGCACAATTGACCGCGATTTCCATAGTACGGCCTGACCTGACCGGCGGAGAGGGCGATAGCCTGGCCCGGTCGGTAATTCAGGAGGCGGGTTACGGCGATAACTTCGGGCACGGCCTGGGACACGGCGTTGGTCTGGCGGTGCACGAAGCCCCTCGGGTCGGCCCTAATTCTGCTGACAAGCTGACTGCGGGTACAGTTTTTACCGTAGAGCCAGGCATTTATATTCCAGGTTGGGGTGGCGTGCGGATTGAGGATATTGTGTTGCTGGAAGACTTTGGGGCCAGACCGCTGAGCAAAGCACGCAAGTGAGCCACCGTCCCGCTGGTCTTATGCCCGCCAATTAAAGTACACTACGGAGACTGAAACAATTATCGGACTAACCAAGCTTTCCAATCACACTCACCGATAACACTTTCCGATAACACTCACCTGGGAGGGCTGCTTTGAGCATAAACTTTGGCGATTTGAATAAGGGCATGGTCATCGAGTTGGACGGGCAGCCCTGGCAGGTTATTGACTACGAACGCCACAAGATGCAGCAGCGGGCGCCGGTTACTCGTATTAAAATGAAGAACCTACTGTCCGGCTCGATTGTGGAGCGCACCTTCCAGCAATACCACACCAACTTCACGGTAGCGGAAATTGACAACCGGCAGGCCCAGTACCTTTACACCGACGGGTCCTACTTCTACTTCATGGACCAGGAGACCTTCGATCAGTACGATCTGAACAAAGAGCAGTTGGCCGGGACGCTGGAATACCTGAAAGAGAACATGATGGTCGAGATGGTCTTCTACAAGGGCGAACCGATCAACGTCAACGTGCCAACGCACGTGGAGTTGAAGGTGGTGGATACACCGCCAGCGTTCAAGGGTGACACCGCTCAGGGCGGCAACAAGCCCGCGACCCTGGAAACCGGCTTGCGCGTCACGGTGCCTACCTTTGTCACCACCGGATCCATCATCAAGGTCGATACGCGAACCGGGGAGTACACCGAGCGAGTCAGCTAAGCGGTGGCTGTTTACACCGTCAGTCAGGTAACCGCTTATTTGCGGGAGTCGCTGGAATCCGACCCCCTGTTGTCCAACCTCTACGTGCTGGGCGAGGTTTCCAACCTGCGCGTTTCCTCTGCCGGACACTCCTACTTCACCCTCAAAGACGGCCAAGCAGTGCTGAACTGCGTCATGTTCAAGAGCCAGACTGGGGCCGGTCTGCTGTCCAACGGCGCTTCGGTATCAACCCACGGGCACCTGAGCTTTTATGAACCTCGCGGCTCCACCGACTTCATGGTTGACTTGGTCATGGCCGAAGGCGTGGGCGAGTTGGCCCTGGAACTGGAACGACTGAAGCTACGCCTGGGCGCTGAGGGTTTGTTTGAGGAATCACGCAAGCGTACATTGCCCGTGTTCCCCCAGGTCATTGGCCTGGTAACCTCCCCTTCGGGAGCGGTATTTCACGACATACAGAACGTGATTCGACGTCGCTATCCATTGATCGAACTGCTGCTATCGCCCACGCAGGTTCAAGGGGATCGGGCCGCGCCCAACATTGTCGCCGCCATCGAGGCGTTGAATCGAAACGGTCGCGCCGACGTGATAATCGTGGCTCGGGGCGGCGGTTCTCTAGAGGACCTGTGGCCCTTTAACGAAGAGTCAGTGGCCCGGGCCATCTACGCCAGCCGAATCCCCGTGGTCAGCGCGGTAGGGCACGAAACCGATGTGACTATCGCCGACCTGGTGGCCGATGTACGCGCGCCCACGCCATCGGCGGCGGCGGAGTTGGTGGTTCCCGATGGGAATGTGCTACGGCAGGATTTGGCTGAATTGACGATTCGATCGCAGCGGGCCATCGCCTATGAGTTGCAGCACCGTGGCAACGAAGTGCAAGCTCTGGCTCGACAATTGGATAGCGCCCTGCCCGACTGGGATACCTGGCGGCGTCGGATAGACGACTTGGGACGGGTGGCCCACAGTTCATTAGCCAATCGACTGGCATTGAGCCAGGTTGAAGTTGGCGGCATGGCACAGCGAATGGGCGCATTGGACCCGGCGGCCATCCTGCGACGGGGTTTCTCGGTGGTGCAGCGGGCGGACGACGATGCCGTGGTGAGCCGCGCTGCTCAGGTGTCTACCGGAGACGCTCTGACCATCACCGTGTCTGACGGTGTCATCCCAGCGACGGCAGGCGCTATCAGCCCCGTCGGCCCTCCAGCCAAGAAGAAAAAGGCGGCGGCGCAGATGCCGGAGATGGAGCGGTTGCTGTAAACGTCATTTTGTATCGTTCCAGATTGCGCTACTTCCGGTCAGTAAACCCCTTTCCCCCAGGTCCGCTCCAAGGTAGACTAGCCTTCAAACTGAATTAAGGACTTTCCGCTGATGCCAAGGCCCAAGAAAAACCAGTCCGGTACCGACCTGGAAACCATGACCTTCGAAGATGCATTCCGTCGGTTGGGGGAAACCGCCGAGGCTCTGGAAGCAGGGGGGTTGCCCCTGGCCGAAGCGACTGCCGTCTATGAACAGGGGATGGCGCTGGTGCAGCGATGCAACCAACTGCTGAATGAGACCGAGCTGAAGATAACCCGGTTGAAGGAAAGTTATACCGGCTCTACCGTTGAGGAAGTGTTGGAATGGGATGATGAGGAGACCGACGCCTGAGATGCTGAGCATTGGCTGGTTCTCCACCGGCAGGGGTGAAGGCTCTAGAGGTCTGTTGCAGTTTGTACAGGAGCGAATACTGAAGGGCAATCTAAATGCCCAAATCCAGTTCGTTTTCAGCAATCGCGGCCCGGGCGAGGCGGCAGGCTCCGATCAGTTTTTCGATCTGGCGCGCAGCTATGATCTGCCTTTAGTGACACTTTCCTCCGCCGAGTTCCGACGCCAACGGGGTGGCTCTTTCGCCCGGCATCGGGAGGAATTCGATCAACAGGCATCCAGTCTGTTGTCGGGCCGCCAACCCGATATTTGCGTTCTGGCTGGTTATATGCTGATATTGGGCGGGGCCATGTGCCGCCAGTATCCCTTTCTGAACCTGCATCCAGCCTTGCCCGACGGGCCCATTGGTACCTGGCAGGAGGTAATCTGGCAACTGATCGAAACCACGGCGACTCACACCGGAGCCATGATCCATCTGGCTACCGAGGCGGTAGACCGGGGGCCGGTCGTGTCTTACTGCACCGTTCCCATCGTCGGCGAGGAGTTCAAGCCCCATTGGAAAGACCTGGACGAGCGGGACGTATCTCAGATCAAGACTAGTCAGGGCGAGGACTTCAAGCTGTTCCAGCTTATCCGTCAGGCGGAATACCAGCGGGAACCCTACCTGCTGTTCGAGACTCTGCGGACAGTGGCCGACGGCAAAGTTCTGCCTAAAGAAAACCGCCTGTTGAATAATCTGGGAAAGCCTCTGTCAGCGAACGGGCTTTGTCTGGACGAAGAGATTAATCGGGCAATGATTGAGGACGGGCTGGGCTAAAGGCGTGAAGTGGGCACTGGAAAAATGGGTTTGATCAGATGAAGGCTAAGCGGATTTCTGGATCGGTCCGAAGGGAAGTCGGAAACTTTCTCCAGAAGCTGTAATTAACTCCGGCGAGTTTATGCCCTCTATAGCGTCCCGGTCAACCACGCAACGGACTACACCTTCCAGCGACGGCAACTCGTACATCACTTCCATCAGAGTCTCTTCAACTATATAGCGCAGGCAGCGCGCCCCGGTCTGGTGAGTCAGGGCCTTATCCGCCGCCGCTTCCAATGCTTCTTGAGTGAATTCCAACTGGACGTTGTCGATACTGAACAGTTGCTGGTATTGCTTGACGATGGCATTCTTCGGCTCAACCAGCACTCGCATCAGAGCGTCCCGGTCCAAGTGTTCCAAGCTGGTAACCACCGGCAGCCGTCCCACCAATTCCGGGATAAATCCGTAGGTCAGCAGATCCTCTGGCGTGACATAGCTCAGAATGTTGTCATCGGTCTCAGTTTTGTATCGACTGCCCGACAGGAATCCCATCTGCGACCCACTGTAGGTTATGCGTCGCGATACGATGTCTTCCAAGCCTTCAAATGCGCCGCCGCAGATGAAAAGAATGTTCTTGGTGTTGATTTGCAGGAATTCCTGGTGGGGATGCTTACGACCGCCATGGGGAGGCACGTTGGCCACGCACCCCTCAATGATCTTCAACAATTCTTGCTGGACGCCTTCGCCCGACACGTCCCTGGTGATGGATCGGTTGACTCCTTCTTTGCGGGCGATTTTATCCAGTTCATCGATGTAGATGATGCCCTGCTCGGCCTTACCAATATCCCAATCAGCCGCCTGGATCAGCCGCAGTAGAATGTTCTCAACATCCTCGCCCACGTACCCAGACTCGGTGAGGGAGGTGGCGTCGCAAACGGCAAAGGGCACCGCTAGGGTGCGGGCCAGGGTTTCGGCCAGCATGGTCTTGCCACAGCCGGTGGGGCCGACCAATAGGATATTGGCTTTTTGCAGCTCTACGTCGGATTTGTTGGCGCCGTTCCAGATACGCTTGAAGTGGTTGTAAACGGCAACGCTGAGCACCTTTTTGGCCTTTTCCTGGCCGACCACGTACTCGTCAAGGTTGGCGTAGATCGACCGAGGAACCAGTGGGCCGTCTTTCTTGGCGCGAACCGGCTGAACCGGCTGCTCGGTTTCAATGAGCTGCCCCAATACTCGAATGCACTCATAACAAACAGTTGCCTGCCCCTTACCCGCCACTACCAGGCTGGAACGGGTCTGCGTCTTACCGCAAAAGGAACACTGAGAGAGCCTGGGGCCACTTCTCGCGTTAGTCACTGTCGGTTACTACTGCGCTTCATCAAATACTAAGACCCTCAAATACTAATGACCCAAGATTAAAGACTTAACTATTCTCGGTCCCGTTGCTGGAGGCCGCCCCCAGGATTTCATCAACCAGGCCATATTCCACGGCTTGCTCCGCGGTCAGGTAGAAGTCCCGGTCAGTATCCCGGACAATCTTATCGTAGTCCTGTCCGGTGTTATTGGATAGTAGGGTGCGTATTTTGTCCTGCAAACGCAGAATTTCCCGCGCCGCGATCTCAATGTCGCTGGCCTGGCCCTGCGCTCCGCCCAAAGCCTGGTGCATATGCACCGTGGAGTTGGGTAGACAGTACCGCTTGCCCTTGGCGCCGCCAGCCAGCAGCACAGTGGCCATGCTGGCCGCCATCCCCAGGCAGATGGTCGAGACTTCACATTTGATCAGGTGCATAGTGTCGTAAATGGCCAGGCCGGAACTGATAACTCCACCAGGGCTGTTGATGTATATGCTGATTCCCTTGTCGGGGTCTTCCCGCTCCAGGTACAGCAATTGGGCGATAATGACGTTGGCGATTGGGTCAGATATGGGAGTACCCATGAACACTATGCGCTCTTTCAGCAAGAGGGAGTAGATGTCGAAAGCCCGCTCACCCCGTGGGCTGGTCTCAATGACCATGGGGATGATGTTTTGCGGGGTTAACAGAGACGCGCTAGGAACAAGCGGTGACGATTCGTAGGGGTTGTACAACATTAGAGGCTATGCTCCTTCATTACTTTCTTCATTATTTGCCGGGGCCAAAGCTTCGGGTTGTTCCTCGGCTTCGGCGATGGTTGATCCACCAGCGTCATCCGTCAGCTGGTTTTCGGCAGTATCTGGGAGTTGGCTTCCTTCCTCACTTCCCTTGGCAATCTCCACCAGACGCTGCATTACTTTCCGATTCAATATGGAAGAGCGAACATTTTCCTTGGCAACCTCTGAGGAAAGGGTGCGCCTCATCTGTTGAGCGTTCTCGCCAGCAGAGGTAATGGCGGTCTCAATCTCTTCCTGAACTTCCTCGTCGGACACTGAAATATCCTCCTCCTGCGACAACTTGCGCATCACCAGATATCTGGTCAGCCGCTCGTTGGCGTTGGGTCGGAGTTCTTCCAGAAACTCTTCCTCAGTCTTGCCGATGTATCTTAAATAAGTATCCATGTCCAAGCGCTGGTTCTGCAGCATGCGTGCTCTTTCCTGCTGCATCATTTCCAGCTCATGCTGGTACAGGGCGTCGGAAGCCTCAATGGTGGCGAGGGCAACCAAGCCGTCCAGGCTCTTCATTTCCAGTTCTCGGGTGGCCTCAATTTCCGATTCCTCGGTCAGCCGCCCTCGGACATGCTCTAACAGGGCATCAAAGGTATCAAAGCCTTCGCCGACGCCTTTGGCGAATTCGTCATCCAGTTCGGCCAGTTTCTTTTCCTTTACAGAGAGTACCGCCACGTGAAAGATGCACTCTTTATTGGCGAACTGGGGCCGGGGGTAATCCTCAGGGATAGATAGAGTAAAGTCCTTTTCCTCTGCTTCGGTCATCCCCACCAGGTGAGCGGCAAAACCAGGAAAGGGCAAGACGTTTTCTAGCTGCGGAATGTAGTCCACGCCCTGGTCGTTGACCACCTCATCACCATCGATGGTTCCCTGAACTTGCAGGTTCAGGAGATCACCGAATTGAACCGGGCGTTCCACCGGCTCCCAAGGCGCCGACTCTTGCTGCAAACGGTCAATGACATCGTTTACCTGCTCTTCAGTAATCTCCACTGGCGCATGTTCAACGCGAATGCTATGGTAGTCGCCCAACTCCACCAGCGGCTCTAATGGAACCACCGCTTTGAAGGACACCGGCTCAATTTCCAATACTTCTATTTGAGGTTCAACGAAGGCTTGCAGGTCTTCATCCTTGAGCACCTGATCCAGAGTCTCCGGAATCATAAATTCCAGAGCTTCCTGCAACAGGGCACTGCGGCCAACGTATCTCTCAACTATAAAGCGGGGGGCTTTCCCTTTGCGGAATCCGGGAATTTGCATCCGGCCTACTGACCGGCGATAAGAACGATCAATAAATGGATCCTCATCGGCTGAGTCCATTTCTATATTAAGGGTGACTTCAGTAGAAGTAACCGATTCCTTGGTAACCTTCACCACTTATTCTCCACTACGGTCACGAAGCTGAAATAACCAGAGCAGCAAATACTAGGGAGTTGCTCCTGTGGGACAGCAAAATTATAGCACAATCACCTCGGGGTTGAAAGTTCCTGGAGGTGCGCTGTAGGGTCTTTTAATTTCCCTATAACAGCACTGGTTAGATGCGGCAAAATCCCATTCAAGGCTTCCCCTCACCCCGACCTTGCTCCGCTCGGCCACCCCTCTCCCTGAGGGAG
>MUCJ01000009.1 GCA_002816715.1 SAR202 cluster bacterium Casp-Chloro-G3
GCAGTTCTTTCGGTAGTTTTAATATGCTCATCGCTGCTAATTTCGGTGAGCTAAACTACCGAGATATTTAGCCCAGAGTGTACTAGGTACTTGCTACAAACCTCACAATCCGCCTTGGCCGTTTCCGGTGTCGACGCAGGCGTCGGCCTCTCTGCCACTGTAGTCGCGCATCCGGCCCCAGCCAGTGCCAGCACTAGGATTCCAACGGCCCATTTCATCAATACTCTATTCACCAAAGGCCCCAACCCCCACTATCAACAGTGCTGATAAGAACAGAACAGCCGCCACCTGCAATGTAAGTACCATTATGGCCTTAGCTATTAAGAATTCCCACGTTGACGGCGTGGGGATGCTTTAGCACGGTGTTACTTTTGGTAACATGGTAGACAAGCTAGCAGTAAAGATAAGAACTGGTCAATTTGAAATACTTCTCAGGAACGCTCTGTGGTCGCCGAACAGCTGCCAGAGTATAAAGAGCTTTGGGGGGGATTATTAAAGGTCATCCCCCTCCAGCCGCTTGGCCTCCTGCCAGAGAGCTTCCTTGTCCTCCAGGGCAAGCCCGGCAAAGTCTTGGCCCCGCTGCAGGGCCAGTTCCTCCATCTTGTTGTACCGCCACTGAAAGCAGCGGTTGGCCTGCCTTAACGCATCCTCGGCCTGAATGTTCAGCCAGCGCGAAAGGTTGACCATCGAGAAGAACAGGTCGCCCATTTCATGAACCTTTTCCGCCTCGGTCTCGGCCTCCCGTAGTTCTTGAACCTCTTCCAATATCTTATCCAGAACGCCGGAAATATCGTCCCACTCAAAGCCCACCCGGGCCACCCGATCCTGCATCAGTTGAGCGTAGGTCAGGGCAGGCAAGTCCTTGGGGATACCGTCCACCAGCGACCTGCGCTCGCCCTTCTCCTGACGCTCCTGCTCTTTGATACGCTCCCAGTTGCGCTCCACCTCGCGGGCATCGGCCACGTTGGTGTCGCTGAATACATGGGGATGACGGCGCACCAGCTTGCGGTTGATGCTGGTCAGCACATCGGATAGTTGGAAGTCGCCAGCCTCCCGGGCGATGTCGGCGTGGAAAGCCACCTGCACCAACAGGTCGCCTAATTCTTCGGCCAGCAGCTTGGGGTCGCCCTCGTCGATGGCTTCCAACACTTCGTAAGCTTCTTCCACCAGATTGCGTTTCAGCGACTGGTGGGTTTGCTCCCGGTCCCAGGGGCAGCCACCCGGAGCGCGTAGTCGTTCCACGATGTCGATCAGGGTCTGGAACTCGCCAATATTGCCGTCGGGAATCTCTTTTTCAGTCATAGGCCGATTATAGATGCCGCCAGGGTTGCTGAACAACCGGACGGAGTGCTAACGTAGAGCCAATATGCTCAAATTTGACATTTGGCCGGTGGCTCTCCGGGTCATGGCGACCTTTTTTGTAGTTGCGGTGCCACTATTCCTGGTTAATGGCAGCATAACCTGGGCCATTAATGACTCGGGACTCTACAACCGGGGTTTCGAGAAGTACAGCATTTCTCTGTACACCGGCATCACCGACGCCGACCTCCGTCAAGCCGGGGCCGACATACGGCATTACTTCAACTCTGGGGATGAACCCCTGGCGGTGAGAACCCAGATATTCGGTGAAGAGCGGGATATTTTCAACCAGCGTGAAGTTGTCCACATGCGGGACGTTAAGGGACTGATCCGAGGAGTGTACCTGTTCGCAGGGGGGGCATTGGCCTACATAATTGCGGTGGCTATCGGAGGCTTTGCCGGGTTTGGCCGGGCGTTCGCCGTGCAATTGGCTCAGTTTCTGCTGTGGGGTGGGTTGTTAACGCTGGGCCTGCTGGTGCTGTTTGGTCTGTTCGCGGTTGTAGGGTTCGATAGCCTGTTCTTGAAGTTCCACCAACTCAGCTTTTCCAACGATTTCTGGCAACTTGATCCGAGCCGCGATTACCTGATTATCATGTTTCCGTTTGGCTTCTGGTTCGATGCTACGATGCGCGTTGTTGCCGCTGCGGTGCTTGGCGCGATAAGTCTGAGCGGAGTTTCCGGGGGCTACCTGCTGTACCGCCGATGGGCGGTGGGTAAAGGTTCCGGTGGGAGCCATCCCGCCCACAACGTCTGAAGATTAACTAGGGAGGGGCATGAATAACACCCCTCCCCGGCAACTTATGGCTTAGTGGCCAGGCCCACAGCCTCCCCCACCGCAGCATCCGCCGCCGCCCATGGGAGGCATTGGCATAGAACTGAAGTCAGAACTGCTGCTGTCGCCCTTGGATACCGCAGCAAACACTGAGATGGCCCGGCGTGCGGGCTGCTCACAGTGCGGGCAATCTGCGCCGGTGGCGTTCATCGACTGTAGCTTGTCAAACTTGTGGTTGCAGGTCGGGCAGTGATATTCGTATAGAGGCATATTCACTTTCCTTATTAAATGATTTATGGATAACGGACTGACGCGGAGTCTGTCTTGAATGTACTCGACGGCGGCATTGCCGTCAAGATGCTTGGCGACGCGCGGAAAGGCATTATTGGCATTCCGAAGAGTAGTCTCCTAATTAAAAGACCCGGCCCATTGACCAACAACGCTTGACACTTGTCTCGCAGGGTGGCAGACTAACCCTGCTGTGCTTCCGGTGCTCTACGCACCATTGTCGGCGTTCAATTTGTAGACTCTCTGGAGGAGGATTCAATGGCAGACGTAAAGATCGAAGTCAGGGGGAACGGACCCCTTCGCGTGACCGGCCCAATCGAATTGGTAGACCAGCAGGGCAAAGCCTATTCAATTCCAGAAGGACAGTGGGTGTCCATGTGCCGCTGTGGAGCATCAGCCAACAAGCCCTTCTGCGACGGCGGCCATCGTGACGCCGGTTTTGAAGGCCCCAGCGAGGCCCATTAGTCAACGACTAGAACACGGTCTGGTTCCGAGAGCCGGGGTAGGCGCAATTGCGTTTATATCCCGGCTATTTTGCGCCCCAAATTCAATCAATCCCAGGATTCCTAAGACAAGATTACAGCCAAGATTACTATGAACCTGTTTTCCCTCAAGTATTGGATACTCATCTGCACTCTACTAGCGGTTGTTGCACTGCTGGCCTGCGCCGGGCCTGACGCCGAGGGCGACGAAGACGATGACGACGTAGAGACACCGACCGCTACCAATGCCAATATCGATGCGCCGACCAGTGCGCCGAAAAGGACTTCTCCGCCGCCGAATTCAGGCGATTCTAAAGCGCGGCTGCTGGCAGTAAATGATTTTCTGTACCAGCTTCAGGAGTACGATCTAGACGCGATGGGCAGCAGCGCCTACGATTTGATCGTGATGGACTACTCCGCCGACGGCACCGGAAATGAGGAGTTCAGCCGGGAGCAAATAGAGGCGCTGCAGCACAGCCCGGGCGGAGAAAAGATTGTTTTGTCTTACATCAGCATTGGCGAGGCTGAAGAATACCGGTACTACTGGCAATCTGACTGGAAGACCGGCAGCCCCGGCTGGCTGGACAAGCCCAATCCCAACTGGATCCGCAATCACAAGGTGCGGTACTGGGACCCGGAATGGCAGGCAATAATTTTTGCCTACATTGACCGCCTGGTTGATGCGGGATTTGATGGCGCATATCTGGATATCATCGACGGGTACGAGTATTTTGGCGATCAGGGAAAAGAGACTGCGCCCCAAGAGATGGCCGATTTCGTCGCGGCCATCGCCGCCCACGCCCGGGCGCGCGACCCGGATTTCTATATCTTCCCGCAGAACGGCTCCAAGCTGGCTGGCTTAGTGCCCGGCTACCTGGACTACGTGGACGGAATCGGCCAGGAGGATATTTACTACGGCTACGATAGTGATGACCGGGCCACTCCACCTGATGCCACGGCGGAGACCGAAGAGTCTCTGGACTTGTTTCGGGCGGCGGGCAAGTTGGTGCTAACCACCGACTACGCTACTACTCCCTCCCATATTGACGATGCCTACGCCAAGTCGCAAGCCAAGGGTTACGTTCCTTTCGCAGCTCAGCGAGACCTGGATCGCCTGACCATCAACCCTGGCCACGAGCCCGACTGAGACCCTTAGGCATCATAACGAAATAAATGGTTCACGTGTGAGACTTCCTAAATAGGGTTACAGCTAACGATTGCATCAGTTATTTCGTCATGAGCCCTTAGCCCGTCATTCCGGCCCAAGCCAAAACCTAATCGCGTCGCTAGACTTCGGCCAGAAATTCAACCCGAGCCTGCCCTGAGTTCATTGAAGTAACGGCTGGTCGAACCACTGCGGGCATTCCCCTGCTTGACACCCTTTTGCCCCTACCGTACCATCAGCTCAAATTCGCATTCAATAATTAATAATTAAGGAGAGAATCATGGAGTTTGGACTGTTCATGATGCCCCTGCATCCCCCATACCGCTCCTATGCCGATGCCTATGACCGGGACTTGGACCTGTTGGTGGAGGCCGATCGGCTGGGCTTCCACGAAGCCTGGATCGGCGAGCACCTGACCGAGCGCTGGGAGAACGTGCCCTGCCCCGACCTGCTCATCGCCAAAGCCTCGGCCATGACCAAGAACATCAAGCTGGCCACCGGCATCACCTTGCTGCCCATACACAACCCAGTGGAACTGGCCCACCGCATCGCCATGCTGGATCACCTGACCCGTGGCCGGTTCTACTGGGGCATCGGCCACCGGGCCATCCCCACCGACCTGGCCCTGTTCGGTCTCGACCCCAAGAAGGGCGAAGAGGTGCGGGAGCAGGCGGCGGAAGTGCTGGACATTGTCCTGAAAATCTGGGCAAACGAGGGCAAGTTCAGCTACCACGGCAAATACTTCGACATTGAGGCCCCGGAACTGGACTCAGTTATGGAGCGGGGCCTGCACATGAAGCCCTTTCAGAAGCCGCACCCGCCCATCGGCGTGGCCGCCACCTCCATTGGCTCCAGTTCCATCAAGGTGGCTGGGTCGCACGGATATATTCCCATGAGCAGTTCCAACCTGGCCCCCAAATACCTGGGCGATCATTGGACGACGGTGGAGGACGCGGCAGCCGAGGCGGGCCAGACCACCGACCGCAGCCAGTGGCGCATCGGTCGCGACGTGTTCGTGGCCAAAACGCCGGACGAGGCCCGGGAGCGGGCGCGGGCGGTGCTGGGACGCAACTACATTGAGCACCAGCGGCCCAACCGCCTGGGGTCGGGGCTGATTCAAGCCACCAAGACCGACCCCAACATGTCTGACGACGACCTGACGGTGGACTACATGATGGAGAATATCTGGATTGTGGGCGACCCGGAAGAGTGCGCCGAGCGCATCCGCAAGCTGTACGAAGCGGTGGGCGGCTTTGGACACCTGCTGGCCATCACCCAAGACCCGGACGACCCCCAGTGGGAGCATGAGTGCTTGCAACTGCTGATGGAGGAAGTAGGCCCAAGGGTGGCGGACTTGACCGGGAAGGCTTAAATCAAATCACCGAGCACTTTGGCTGACAGTGAAGAAGGTCCGGGTTTGAAACCCGACCCTTCTCTGTTAGTCTGGCCTAGCGAGACTGACAGAGACAATTATACCAATACCAAAGTGAAACCCGCATAGTTGGCGTAGCGTTCCATGTAGATTCCACCTTGGCTTCAGTTTAGGAATCTGTCGTTAGAGTCACCATGATGCGGGCTTTGTGATTGTTCTCCCATCGGCGTCGATTAAAGAAGGTGGGAATTGCGATGACGCCAGGACCGACTTATTGATTGTGCGAAGGTAGTAGCTAGCAGCTCGCTTTAGATGCCCGCTCATGCCATTGGGAGGATGCGGGTTAATCACACCAACCACCTTGTTCATTGTGGATCTTACCATTTGTATGGGTAGGACAAGGTCTGAATCATTGGAAATAACTACTGCCTCGTCAAATGCACCTGAAAAACTGTCGACTAAAAGGTGGGTTGCCAAATCTACATCTGTTCTCTTTTCTTCCATACGGAGCACTCGAACAAATTCCGGTGGGCCGTTTGGACTAGGGTAATTTAGTGGATATCGTGGCAAATTCACCGGATGGGATGCAAACCAACCGTCTTCGTGGACAACTAGATTAGGGAGTGTCTTGAGTGCGCGTAAGTACGTATCTTGCCTAGCAGGCGCTTGCAGATCGTGAGAAAAGGCGATGACCCGCGCGGTAAAGTACCGAATCCTATTTATCTGGCGACCGGGAAGTAATGTCTCGCACATGGCCAAAATATTTAGCCATTTATATTGAGTTTTTCTTAGGCTGCCATTATAAAGATTAAAACCATCAATGTAGACACTGGTAGTCATGCGATTAGCCTTAAACATGAAAAGACCACCAAATTTGGTGGTCTTTTACTCCCTGCCACCGAGGTGTACAGGGGTGGTCACCTACTATATTACTATAGCGACGGGGGTAAGTCAATTGGGCTTGTACTGGGAACATACTGGAGCCTAGGCTCCAGTATGTTCCCAGTGTGAGGCTTTGTCAAATAGTCACCCAAAATCGGGTTAAAAAAGGCCATGCTACTCGCGCCCGCGCACCATGTAGACTGCGGGCTCAAGCCCGCAGTCTACATGGTGCAATAGGCTCTGTCAAATCCGTTAAAATAAATGACTATTCGGCTGTAATACAGCTTTATGAACTATCAAAGTGATATATTACGTAATAATCACGTATATTCTGTAATAATGCGCTATTTTCTAAACCCCGGCATCACATCCTTCCTAAACCGCTCAATACACTTTATCACCTCGTCGTGAACAATAGTCTTCACGTGTTTTTCACACCGTGCTGCCCGGTGTTCACATTCTCTGCATTTCTGCTCGGTAGAATCACCCGTAAGCATTCAGCCTTGCCATGTTTGCATTGGTTGTATAAACTCTAACCAAATTTCCAAGGAGGAGTTTTTAAAAAATGGTCCAAGCACAGAAAAAGACTAAATTCACGGCAGGCCCGGTAACGTTCATTGCCAGACATGAACTGTGGGACGAAAACATTCAAGACCATGCCGACCAGGGCGTGTCGATTGTCGTTCAGGCTGATGTTGACGGCAAGGAGACATCCCTGCTCAGGTTCAATTGCTTCGACATTGAAAAAAGTTACATCTACGGGCCGGAGAATCCCAATCTGGAGCACAAAGGCCCCATGATGCTGGAGGGCCGGACCGACATTCCAAAAACCGTTGGCAAACTATACCGTATGGACCCGATAGCCGTTGGTAATCCGATTGGTTGGTCGATCAGGACTATGGAGAAGAAGCTCCCCCAAATGCTGGAACGAGCGGGATACCCGGAGATTGCTGATCGGTTGGACTTGGAAGAAGTCGCGCTCGTCCTTCCGGAACTTGAAGCCTGCGCCCGGGACCTTTTCGCCTCCAAGCGGAACACGGTCAAGCATAACCGGGGCACCCACGTTTACGATGCTGGCAATATCAAGTTTGGGCTGGAGATGCGGCGGCTTCCGGTGGGAGATGGCGGCCTGGCCGTCCACGTATTGGCCGACATCGGTGGAGCTTCGGACAAATCGTATGTTGAAGAGACCGAGCTAATGGCATTCGATATTTTCTGGGATGGCCCTCATTACCACTATGGTCCCAGAAACAAGAACCACCGAATCTATTGGGACAGGACATTGGTAGATGACCCTCTGGGTTGGGTCTTTGATCAGCTAGACACCAGGAAACTGGGGCCAATGCTCGAACGTGCCGGTTACCAGAGTGTGGCGGTTGATCTCGACCTGGATAAGATCGATTCGGTTCTCGTCGAAGTGAAGAAGAAGGCTCGCGAAATGCAAGCTGAAGGTGAGAAATTAACCGGTCACCCAGGGCTGCCATTGGAGCCGACTCCCAACCTGGTTCCCAACTAGGCTGACGGTTCGGATCCTCCCTTCCGAGCTAGATGCCTTGAACCGACAGCCCGGCCCATGTATGGCCGGGCTGTTTTGTTTAATTCTTCACCGTATCTAGCGGAACGCTGGGATTACGTGCTTGCCGAACAACTCAATGGACTTCATCACATTGGCGTGACCAATGGTCTCGGTGGCCATCAGGAACTGCACCTGGTCTACTCCGGTAGCCTCGTGCAGTTTGATCGCCTTGATGCAGCTTTCCGGGTCGCCGGAAACCGTAACGCCCCGATCGGCCAACGTGTCGGCGTCCACTTCCTCCCAAATCTTCTGGGCCAGCGCGCTGCCGCCGGACAGGTCGAACTGAGTCGCCGCTCCCTCATCGGAAACCTCTTTCACGTCAATATAGCGGGAGAAGTTGTGCACCAGATGCTCGGGTAGGCCGCCCCATTGCTCCAACAGACGCTGGTAAACGTCCTTCTGGTCCTGCACATAGGGACGCCCCGGCCCAAAGAAGGTCTTCAGCGAGTTGGCGCATAGCTCCCGGGCCGTTTTGTTGTCCTCGCCGCAGTAGCCGAATATTGAATTGAGCCACTGGTTGTTGACGCTGGCCCCCACCGGCTGGGCGTTTTTGATGTTCTGGCGATAGGCCTGAATGTGCGGCTCCAGCACCGAGGGCGCGCTGATGCCCAGGGCCATCACCCCAATGCCTTTCTGCGCCGCCATCTCGTAGGTGGCGGGTTGTAGCGCGGCCACCCAGATCGGCGGGTGAGGCTTCTGGTAGGGCTTGGGCAGCACCTGACGGGGCGGCACGTTCCAGAACTTGCCCTCCCACTCAAAGGTCTCCGACTCCCAGATTTTGGGGATCATGGTGAGAGACTCCTCCCACATTTCACGGGTGTTGCGCGGGTCAATGCCCATGCCGGTCTGCTCGTAAGGTGCCGATCGTCCGGTGCCGAAGTCGACGCGGCCATTGGACAGGTGGTCCACCATTGCCACCCGCTCGGCGACCCGCACGGGGTGATGGTAGGGCAGGATCACCACGCCGAATCCCAGCCGGATGCGCTTGGTCAGGCGGCTGAGCGCGCCGAAGATGACCTCCGGACAGGGCGACGACGAAAAGGTGGTCAGGAAGTGGTGCTCCACGAACCACACATAGTCGAAGCCCATCTCGTCGGCCAGGATGCACTGATCGATGGTCTCCTCGATGACGGCGTGGTCATCCAGGATGGGACGCTGCATTTCGTAAGCTAGCCCAAATTTCATGATTGATTCTCCAAGAGCCTATCTGATTTTCCAAGGATGTGTGGCCATTGTAGCGGTCAGCGTATGGCCGGGCAACCGCAGCTTATCTGGACATGTGAGACACATATCGTGGGGAATAAGCCCGCTCGGAGGTAGCGAGTACCCGTTCGTGGTGAGCTTGTCAAACCGCAGGGGGCCTCTATTGCCGCCCATCCTTACTATAGTTCAGGACGAGCGGAATGGCGTCATACAAGATCGAATAATCTGCTATTTACCCGAGAAGACCTATAACCCCGGCTTAATCAGCACCACTTCCCGCTGTACGGGTGAGGAGGCGAACGGCCCGGTCTCCGCCATGAAGGCATCAATCTCCGAGCGCACCCCAAACTCAGGCAAATAGATACCCGGCTCAATGGAGAACCCGATGCCGGGGATGATGCGCCGGGTGTCGTGGGTCTCGAAGCTGTCCAGGTTCACCGCCTCGCCGTGCACTTCGTAGCTGATGCTGTGGCCCAGACGGTGGGTGAAGTATTCGCCATAGCCCCGTTCCTCAATGAACCGCCGGGCCACTGAGTCGGCCTGCCATCCCTGCACCGTTTCGCCTCGTTGGAACGAGTCCTCCAGAAACTTGAGGGCCGCGTCCCTGGCCCCAATCACTATGTCAAAAATCTGCTGATGCCGCTCGGGCACCTGATCTCCCACGTAGGCCGTCCAGGTTATATCGGCATAGACGCTGGTGTTAACTGCCGCTATTCCCTCGTCCGCAATAGTAGCTACCGTAGAGTTCGCCTCCCGTGCCCACAGATCAATCAACACCCAATCACCCGGCTGAATCACACTGCTGCCCTCGGCTGCTGGCTCATAATGTGGGTCGGAGCAATGGGCGTTGACCGAGACAATTGGGCCGTCGGCGGCTTCCAGACCCTCTTCCACGAAGCATTGGCGGATGAACTCGGCAATTTCGTACTCGGTTGGCAATCTCCGCGTCCCAATCCGCGTCCCAATCCGCGTCCCAATCAGATGAAACGCCTGATTAACAATCTGCCCCAGTTTCTCAGCGGCCCGACTATGTCCCGCCAATTGCTCTGGTGTCCAACGCTGGGTGGCGTACTGCATTAGATCGGCGGACGAAACGACTTCGACGCCCAGGCTGCGCACCAACTCCACAGTTCCGGCATCCACTCTAGAGACCCGGGGCAGCTCGTTGTTCGGCGAGTATTCCATCGCGACTATAGCCGCAGCGGAGAGAGCCTGGCGGAGGTATTCAACCATAGTCTGGCGGCTGCGGTACACCAGCAAATCTATGCCGGACGCGTTGAATTTGCCAGCGTCTACGTGGTGGGTGAGCAGCTTGGCATCGCCCAACGCCGGGACGTAGAGAAAGCAGGGGCGGGTGACGTGGCCCGACGGGGAAATCACCTGGCGGAAAATGGGGTTAGAGTGGCGGTAGTCGTAGATCAGCCAGCCCGGGATTTCCTCCTGCTGGAGAAATTGCTGAGCGTCTCTGATTACCTTATTGGCAATTGGCATGAACCCTGAGGACTACCTGATGCCCTGATATCGACCGCCGTCGGCTATCACGCTGGTGCCAGTGACAAAGCCCGACCGATCCGAAGCCAGAAACGCCACCAGATCGCCCACCTCTTCCGGTTTTCCCAAACGCCCAATTGGCATGCTCGCAATAGTCTGTTTCAGCAGTTCCTCGGAGGACTCACCCTGCTCTTGAGCCTGGTCTTCAAGCCTGGACACCATCAATTCAGAGTCCACTGGGCCAGAAATCACGTTATTCACAGTGATGTTGAAAGGGGCCAGCTCATTGGCCAGGGTCTTGAAATAGCCCATGACCGCCAGTTGGCTGGAAGAAGAAAGCGCCATGCCATCGGCCGCCTGCTGGGCAGGACCGGACAGCAGGTTGATAATTCGCCCCCAATGCTGTTGTTTCATATGCGGAATTACTTCCCGGCTTAGCCGGATGGCGCTGAAGAAATTCGCCTCAAATGCGGCGGAAATCGCCTCATCCTCAAACTCGACGGCCGGGCCTATGTCCATACCCGCCGCATGCGTAACCAGAATCCCAATCTGGTCGAACCGATTGTAAGTGTCTCTAACCACTCTTCTAATGTCTCTGGGCACTGACAGGTCTGCCGGGATGGCCAGGACATGGTGCTGAGAGCCGATGCGCGCCAGCTCAATCTCTGTCCGGCGCAGTGCGGACTCATTACGAGCGCAAATGGTTACACTGGCGCCCTCTTTGGCGAAAGCGATGGCGATCGCCCGGCCGATTCCTCTACTGGAGCCACCCACAATGGCGACTCGATCTTTCAACCCCAGATCCATAGTTGGCCCGTCCTACTAATTCACCGCTAAAGCTCGGCCCCAATGATAAACGGCAGACCAACCTTAAGCAAGTTTCTACTTACACTCAGTTGTTGAGGAAAATGGTGGGTAATTGGTGAATCACCAACTTTTAAACGAACCACCCGTATCGGGAGGCAGTCAATCCAGAGTGTGATGTTGCTGGCATTTTACTCAAGCACTGCGGGTCTGGGCCAGAACCCGCCGCTACACCTGGTCATATCGAAAGCACTGAACCACATGGTCGTTGACCATCCCAGCGGCCTGCATAAAGGCGTAGCAGATGGTCGGCCCAACAAACTTGAACCCGCGCTTGAGCAGGTCTTTACTCAACACTTCGGCAACTGGTGTTTTGGCGGGGATCTCGGTATCGGCTGGCCAGGCGTTCTTTTGCGTCTGGTTCCCCACAAAGCTCCACAAGTAGGCGTCAAAACTGCCGAACTCTTGCTGGACGGCGATAAACGCCCGAGCGTTGGTTACCGCCGAGTTCACTTTCAAACGGTTGCGGACTATCGCCGGGTCTTGGAGCAACTGGACGATCTTGGCATCGTCGTATTGCGCAATTAGCCCTACGTCGAAGCCATCAAAGGCCCGGCGGTAGCCTTCGCGCTTCTTGAGAATGGTGAGCCAGCTTAGTCCCGCTTGCGCGCCGTCCAGAATGATATATTCGAACAACACCCGGTCGTCATGCTGAGGCACTCCCCACTCGTGGTCGTGGTATTCAATCATCAGAGGGTCAGAACCAGTCCAGGCGCAGCGGTTTGGCATATTGTCTCTCACAGCCTGTTTAACAATTAGTGAATCCTCTCAAATTTTCCTTCGACAAGCTCAGGATGAGCGGGTTGCATGCCACTGCCCGCTCGTGGTGAGCCTGTCGAACCACGTCATTGGTTGAATTAATCAACACCCTCTCAGCAATCGCCTAGATCACCGACTGCTCGACCATCTGCTCAATTTCAGCGGTGGAATAGCCCAATCCCTTGAGAATTTCCTGGTTATGCTCGCCGAGCAACGGCGGGTGACGGTCGAGCCCGCCGGGAGTCAGTGAGAACTTCAAAGGCAGGCCGGTCTGCTTGATGGAACCCAGGGTGGGATGCGGCATTTCCAGGTACATCTGCCGGTGCAGTACCTGCGGATCGGAGAAAACATCCGCCAAATCGCTGATGGGCCCAGCGGGAACGCTGGCTGCCTGTAAATCTTCGACCCAGTCAGTCGATGGGCGGGTTAGGAAGTATTGCTGGAGCAGCGGCACAATCCTGGCCCGGTTGCGCACGCGGTCGCCGTTGGTGGCGTAGTCGGGATTGTCCTTCAATTCTTCTCGTTTAATGCCCTGACAGAACCGCTCCCAGAGACGCTCCGAGCCAACCGCGACGTTGAAATATTTGCCATCCTGGGCCATAAAAGCCTGGTAGGGCACCAACGTGGGGTGCGCCTTGCCCAGCCGTTGCGGGGGAGTATTGTTGGCGAAGAAATAGCCAGCCTGATAGGTGAGCCAGGCTACCTGAGAGTCCAGCATTGCAACGTCGATATACTGCCCTTCGCCTTTTTGCTCAAGGTGGTGCAGCGCGGTCAATATTGAGAAAGCGGCCCACATTCCCGATCCGATGTCAGTTACGGCAATGCCGATTTTCTCCGGTTCGCCATCGGGTTCTCCGGTAATGCTCATCAGGCCGCTGATCCCCTGCATGATCTGGTCGTAGGCCGGACGGGACTTGTAGGGGCCGTCCTGACCGAATCCGGAGATTGAGCAGTAGATTATTTTGGGATTGGCCACTTTGACCGTGTCATAGTCTAACCCGAGACGGGCCATCACCCCTGGAGTGAAGTTTTCCACAATGACATCGGACTCGCTGACCAATTTCAGGAATATTTCGACCGCTTTGGGTTCTTTGAAATTAAGGGTGAGGCTCCTTTTGTTGCGGTTGATCGACAGGAAGTAGGCGCTCTCCACCCCAATAAACGGCGGCCCCCAGGTACGGGTATCGTCACCAGAACCGGGCAGTTCAATCTTGATTACGTCCGCTCCGTAGTCGCCCAGCATCAGGGTGCAGAAAGGGCCAGCCAAGGCCCGGGTCAGGTCGAGTACGCGTACACCTTCCAGCGGTTTCATTAATTATCGCCTCCGTTTACCCCAGACTAGAAATTATTCAAATAAGATTTGTAATTTGCGGTTGGGATTGGGCGCGGCCAAGGCCCGGAACATATTACCATAGGCATGAGCTGCCGGGTACGAACTATAGCATATGGTATGAAGGTGATAAACGAGGACAACGGAGGAGTGGGCTTGAATCCAGGTTAATACAGCAGTCTGAAGTCTATAGAGATAAATCGATTATAACTGAAGCTGGCTGGTGTCTAAGCATTGTCAGGGATTATAGGGTTAGGGCTTTGGCGTCAGGCGGCGGCGCCAGATTCAGACTCGTTCACTCTGGAAAAGGTCCTGGAAAAATGCCGTCCACCGTGAGACAAGCGACGACGCTTTCCTGCCTCGGACTTGGGTACGACGGGAGCGGGAACCGGCTCCAGACTGACCACGCCGGGGTCCACCAGCTTATCGTGAACATCCTTACTAAAACCGCACTGCATGCAAGTGACGAATATACCATACTGGTCATCTTGCTCAAACAAGTCACCAGAGCAGCGGGGGCATCTCTTCAACCAAAACATCCTGACCTCTCATTGCCCGCACTCTGGCCTAGCGAAGCTTGCATATCCTCAAAATTAAGGCCATTGGCAAGGTCGCAGACAGTATCACGGGCCTCCGCAATTAGACTGAATCATCAGCCCAACCTGTTACTCATAATGGTAACTAGGCCCTTCACTTTTCGACAGAGGAGGCCCACCTAACTAGGGCAGTAGATACACCTTTATGTAAAGGGGAACAATAACGGGGATAGTTAGGGGATGTTTAGTAGAAGGGGATATTTGAGTATGCGAAGCCGACTCTTTGGCAGCTTCACCCTTACCGGGTTAGAATTCCACCATGCCAGCGATGTGTGAAACTCTCAAGACCCGGTGCGAATAAGCGATCAGAAAAATTAGATGCCCCACTGCTTCATGATTCGACCAGTTCAACACAAGCGGATTCAGCACGCCTGCCCTGAGCTGGTCGGAGGACGCTGCGAAGGCAAATGTGAACTTCGAGACTGAACCCGCGACCGAATCACAGTAAGTTACCGGGTGATTTACCGCCCGCGATAAATGCCCCGGATCCGGCGTACTGAAGCCATCCGTTCTTCGGCTATATGGTCGGCGGCCTGCGCGGTCGGAATTTCTTCCCGTTTGGAGACTTCAATCACCCGGCCCATGATATCGTAGATGCGCTCGGTTTTCTCCCTGGCCCGTTCTGGGCTGTACGGCGTGCCGATTTCCGCCTCGACGTTAATAATGCCCCCGGCGTTGATCACGTAGTCCGGGGCATAGAGTATCCCTCGGCGGTGCAGTTCCTCACCGTCGGCTGCGCTCAGCAGTTGATTGTTCGCGCCGCCAGCAACGATCCGACAGGTGAGACGGGGTATGGTATCGGGATTAATCACGCCACCCAGAGCGTTGGGCGAAAATATGTCGCATTCGACATCATATATCTGCTTTGGTTCCACCACGGCAATGCCCATGCTCTTGGCCCGGTCCAAGGTCTCTGGAAATACATCGGTCGCCACCAGATGCGCGCCTTCTTTAAGCAGGTGATGCGCGGAATTGAAGGCGACCTTGCCGAAGCCCTGCATCGCTATCTTCTTGCCGGTCAACGAGTCGCTTCCCCAGACCTCTTTGGCGCAGGCTTTGATCCCCATGTAGACGCCCAGCCCGGTCATGATGGAAGTGTCCCCGCTGCCTCCCGCCGAAGTGGGGAGTCCCACCACATACCTGGTTTCCTGACGGATGTACTCCAGATCATGGCCGGTGCTGCCCACGTCGGTGGTGGTCAAGTATCTGCCGCCCAGAGTATCGACAAAGCGGCCAAAGGCCCGCAGCAAAGCCTCGGTTTTTTGCGTGTGCGAATCGGCGATGATTACCGCCTTGCCCCCACCCAAAGGCAGGTCTGCCGTCGCCGACTTGTAGGTCATGGCGCGGGAGAGGCGGAGCGCGTCGATTATCGCCGCCTCTTCGGTCTCATAGGGCCAGATGCGGGTACCGCCACAGGCTGGGCCTAACGTCGTATCGTGTATCGCGATTATCGCCTTGAGGCCCACTTCGGGATCGCTGTAAACGGCCAACTGTTCATGTCCGCTTTGGCCCATTGATTCAAGTAATTTCATCGGTACCTACCTCCTCCGGTGCTTGGCCACAACAATACAAAGTCACCTTGACCAGTTAGATTCTTGGCGGCTTGAAGTGGTTCATCAGATTAGTTGTCTCTGGATATCATGCCATTGATTATACCCTCCGCTTGATGTAAGAAAAATGGCATGGCGCTACCTGAATTCAACAGCTATTGACGATTTCGATGATTTGTTTTAATTTTTAAAAGATATATCGATTTGAGTGACTATCTTGGACTTATTGAGCCGAACCGAGGAAATTGTGCTACTTGCCGTGTACCGGCTGGACGGCAGCGCCTATGGTGTTACTATCCGCAGCGAAGTCCAGGCTAATACCGGCATAAATCTGTCGGTTGGAGCAGTCTACGTGCCGCTGGAAAGGCTAACCAGGCAGGGACTGCTGCAAACCCGCGCCGGCGAGCCAACACCAGAGCGGGGCGGTCGGAGCAAGCGGTATTACCAGATAACCGCCGATGGGCTGGCGGCTTTGCAAGAAGTCCAGCGGCTGCATCGGGCGATGTGGTCCAACCTGCCTGATCCCCTGGCCCTACCGGAGGCAGAACTTGCCTGAGCGCCCGCCCCGGCTCGCGGAATGGACGCTGGGCTTACTTCTGAATCCCAAACACCGAGAAACCCTGCTGGGGGACTTCACTGAAGAATACTCCCGGCGTGCCAGCCAAGTTGGCGTCTCCAATGCCAAGCGGTGGTACTGGATGGAGACAATTAAATCGTCGCCAGCGTTGTTTCACTTATTGGCAATGAATTTTAACCGGAGCGAAGTCATGCAAAAACTATCTTCTCTAACACGGCAAAACCATAAAATGGCCGGGCTGGGCCTACTGCTCATCATTCCGGCCCTTATCCTGTGCTCTGGTGGCCTGGCGCTAAGCCTGCTGGGAATGAATGCCTTCAGCAACGCAATAAACTTCGACCTGTTCATCTTCAATCCATTGGTTTTGCTGGGCGGCCTATTTTTGGCCTTCGTCTTGAACCTGCTCACGGTAGCCCAAGTGAAGATTCAAGACGGCAGCTTGACCGGCACGATCAGGCTACGCGGAAAGGAGCTGAACCTGGGGCTTTTGACCTGCATCGGTCTGCTGCTGAGCGTCATTTTCCTGTACCTGCTGGCCGAGAATTTTCAGATATTTGCCCGCTAATATTGAATGCCTGGCCTTCACTAAACTAGAACACTAGAACAGGATGCTCCTAGAGGATTGACCAACCGGCGGTATCTGGGAGTATAATCAGGCCAAGCGGCCTGGTGGCCGTTTAGTTCAGAACAGAACTATAATAAGGAGGTACCGAGCAATGGCAACTCAAGAGATGCATGCTCAGATGGGCGGGGCGGTCGCTGGATCAGAGGAACTGATTCCGGCAGGGGCGGTAACCTTCGGCCTGATGTATCGGACCGGCGTAGGTGAAAAGAACGACGAGGGTATCTGTATTCATGTCTACGGCAACGACATACCCGGCAATGATAAGGAGTTGCTCCGGCTGGACTGCTTCAAGTATGACCCTCACTACCATTACCGCAACGCTACCATCAAAAAGAACGATCGAATTTTCTTGGACTACACTGCCGAGGGCGGGCCGATTCCCTGGGCATTGGACAAAATCAAGAACCGCTTGCCGGTTATGCTGCTAAGGTGCGAGGCACCTGAGGTGGCCCGCAAACTGGATCAGCGCGATGTCGATGCCGCTCTGCCCAAGATAGTTGCCTGGGCTGAGAGCAAGACCCGCGAAAGCTACCAGTAAGCGGCAAACAGTAGAACAATCCCGGTTGCCCCTCTGAGTAGAGGGCCACTTTCACTGACCTGTATTGAGGGCCTCCGCGTCCGGCGAGGCCCTCAATCTTGTCTACGCACCATCCAAAGTATCCAAATTAATATTCATAGATATAGAGAAGGGAATAAATATGCCACCGAAACAGTACCAGAACCCGCCCAGCCTGATTCTAGACCCCAATATGCGCTACACGGCCACCATCAAGACCGCTCAAGGCGAAATGACACTGGAACTGTTTCCGGCTGAGGCTCCCAGAGCGGTCAACAATTTTGTCTTTCTGGCCAGGGAGGGGTACTACGAGGGCAACTGCTTCCACCGGGTGATCAAGGACTTTATGATTCAGGGCGGTTGTCCCAAGGGTGATGGCACCGGCGGCCCAGGCTATAAGTTCCCCGATGAAGAGGTCAAGCGGTCTTATGTAAAAGGCACGCTGGCAATGGCCAATGCCGGGCCTAACACCAACGGCAGCCAGTTCTTCATCGTCCACGGCCAGCAGGTGGGCCTGCCGCCCAGCTACACCATCTTCGGCAAGCTATTGACCGGCGAAGATATCCTGGACACCCTGGCCACCTCACCAGTGGCTCCCGGCGGAGAAGGCTCCAAGCCCGCCCAGCGGCTGGAGATTCAGACTATCGAAATTCAGGAGCAGCCCTATCCGGCTGGCCAGAACGCCTAAGTACGCTGGCAATCGTGTTTTGATTGTTGGCTTCATCTACCATAAGCGCCTATGCTCCTTCCCCCTTGATGAGGGAAGGAGCATAGGCGCTCAATCCGCACCCAGGGCGAAATTTCCTCAACGCTGGGCGGTCTGGAGCCAAACTTTGTAGACCTCTTTCTTGGGCAGCCCCGAAGATTCCGACACCAACGCCACTGCTTCCTTGGCCTTGGCCCCCGCCTCCCGGAGCTGGGCCAGTTCATTTTCAATTGAAACCAAGTCCGGAGTTTCTTTAACCCCCAAAGATTCCGCTTCCGATGCGCCCTGCACCACCAGGACGAACTCCCCCCTGGGCGATGCAAAATGTTCGATGGCTTGAGAAATCCTGCCCCGAAATACTTCCTCGTGCAGCTTGGTCAACTCCCGACACACCGCCAAGTCACGGTCGCCCAACGCTTCCATCAAATTCAGCAGGGTCGCGCCCACCCGATGAGGAGACTCGAAGATTACCAGGTTATGCGGAAAAGGGATGGTGGACGCCAGCAACTCCCGCCGCTCTTTGTTGCGCCGGGGCAGAAATCCCAGGAACAAGAATCTATCGCCGGACAACCCGGAGGCGGCCAGCGCCGTGGTGACCGCTGACACTCCCGGCACTACTTCCACCGGAAACCCGGCGGCAGCGACGGAGGCCACCAACTCGCTGCCCGGGTCGCTGATGGCCGGCATCCCAGCGTCGGTCACCACGGCCACGTCGCCCGACTCCAGCGCCTTCAAAATGACTGGGACTTTCGCGGGCCAGTTATGCTGGTTGCAGCTAGTCAGCGGCACGTGCAAATTCAGGTGAGTGAGCAGCTTGCGGCTGACCCGGGTATCTTCGGCGGCAATCAGGGTTACCTGGCCCAGGATTCTAACCGCCCGACGGGTCAAATCTTCCAGATTTCCGATGGGTGTACCAACGACATAAAGCTTGCCCATGCTCTAGAGTATAGCGCAAGCCAAACCAGGACAAATTTGGTGGCCAGGTCAGATAAATCCGATTTACATCTTCAAGCGTTTTTCAGACTGAAAATGGTATAACGCGAATCGTTCCGAATGAGAGAGATTCTCAATACTAGCACCACGTATCGTTCCAGGAAAACCTGCTAGAGGGGGAAAGGACATGGACAACAACCAGAACAACTTGAACGGCAACGCTGTGGATAATTACCTGACCGGCAAAGTGGCCCGCCGGGAGTTCCTGCGTCGCATGGCGCTGCTCGGCGGCGGCGCAGTGGTGGGAGGAACCCTGCTGGGCAGCTTGGCCTGCGAGACCGCACCCACTGCCACTCCAGTTGCTACCGCCATTCCGACAATTATGCCTGAGCTAGGACCCGGCATGACCATAGACCCCAACGACCCACGCATTGAGGCTGGCCCGGTGGAGTTCAGCACCGCCGCTGGCACAGTGCTGGGCTACATGTCCCGGCCCAAGGAGGGCGGTCCCAATCCTACTATTCTGGTGATTCACGAAAACCGGGGTCTCCTGCCGCATTTCCCCGACGTGACCCGCCGTTATGCTCTGGAAGGCTACACCGCTCTGGCAGTCGACCTGCTGTCGCGCAAGGGAGGCACCGATAATTTCGCCGATTCCGACCAGATGCGAGACGCTCTGCGGGAAATCACCCAGGAAGAGTTCATGGAGGACCTGAACGCCAGCGTAGACTATCTGCAAACCCTGTCCCATGTCCAGGCCGACCGAATTGGCGTTACCGGGTTCTGTTTTGGTGGCGGGCTAACCTGGCTGATGGCGGTCAGAAATCCGGAAATCGCTGCGGCGGTGCCCTTCTATGGATCGGCTCCACCCCTGGACGAAGTCGCCAACCTGAACGTCCCGGTGCTGGGCATCTACGCCGGAAACGACGCTCGCATTGGTGAAGGCGTCCCCGGCCTGGAAGCGGCGCTTAAAGAGCAGAACAAACAATATCAGCTTACAACCTACGACGGCGCTGAGCACGGCTTCTTCAACGACACCGGTACCCGTTACCACGAACAGGCGGCGGGCCAGGCCTGGGCGGCAGCTCTGGGCCTGTTTGGGGAGCACCTGAAGTCTTAGGAGAAAAACCAACTCCACCATTAACTATGGGAAATTTCACCCTCACGCCGACCGCCACCCAAGTGATTAGTACACGACAGTTTTAGTGTACGGCATCCTCTCCCCATGTGGGAGAGGATTGAGGTGAGGGGTATCACCCTCGTCCCAGCCTTCTCTCATCAAGGGAGGAGGGGCCATTATTATGCACCGCCAAAAAGCGTCGTGTAATTAGCCCCAAGTGAGAATGGCCTGGGTGAGAAGTAGCCCTCTTGCCGACAAGCTCTGCTGCCTGTAAGCTCTAGGCAGTTTCTGGCCCCAGCGCTTCGCCAGGTCTAGCTGTTGCTGAGATAGCAGAGCGGCGAGTCTCCTCTATATTATTGACCGAGGAAAGGCCGGGCCAAATCCCATAAAGTCCAAAGGAGCAAACATGCCTAACCTCAACGGAGGTCATCTCTTCATCCGGTGCCTGAAGCAAGAAGGCATCAAAAAAGTGTTCACCATCGTCGGCGACACCATCCTGCCGTTAGTAGACGCCGCTGAAGACGAGGGCATTGAGTTCATCGATGTCCGGCACGAAGGCGCCGCGATGCACATGGCCGACGGCTACGCCCGGATCACCGGCATGCCCGCCGTAGCCATGTTCACCGGCGGCCCGGGGTTCGCCAACGCCATCTCCGGGCTGCCCGCCATTTATACATCGGAAAGCCCGGTGATTTTTGTCGCTGGCGCCGCTGAGATGCCGGAAAAAGGAATGACCAGTTTCCAGGAAATTGACCAGGTCAGCATGGCCGCTCCGGTGACCAAGGGTTCCTGGCTGATTCACGACCGCAAGCGCATACCCGAATTCGTCGCTACCGCCTTCCGCACTGCCATGTCCGGGCGGCCCGGCCCGGTGCATCTAACCCTACCCATCGACATACAGGAACAGTCCATATCTGAGGAAGAACTGCCTCCCTACCTGCCCGGGGAGTACCGCAACATGGGCCGCTCGCAAGGAGATGCGAGTCTAATCCAAGAAGCCGCTTCGCTGCTGTCCAAGGCCCAACGCCCGGTAATAATAGTAGGCAACCCGGCCCGCTACTCAGTGAAGCCGGAGCAGCTAGAGGCCCTGGTCGAAGCCACCGGCATCCCCATATTCACGGTGGAGCAGGCCCGGGGACTGATTGACGACGAGCACGAGTTGTGTTTCGGGTACGCCGACGGCGCGCTGAACCGGGCCGCCCGCAAGTTCCGCGAGGCCGATGTGGTACTGCTGCTGGGCAAGCGTCTGGACCACCGCTACCGCTACGGCCAAATCTTCAGCGCCGACGCCAAGCTGATCCAGGCCGACCCTTCGGAGGCGGAAATTGGCCGCAACCGGGGCGTTTCGGTGGGTCTACTGGGCGACCTGGGAGCGATCACCGAGCAGCTAACCGCCGCCGCCAAGCAGGCTGGCAAAGCCAAGGTCGATTCCTGGATCAGCCAATTGAAGCAGGAACGTGAATCCTGGATGGCAGAGCTTCGCGGACACGCCACCGGAGAACAACCGATGCATCCGCTGGACGTGTACACCGGCCTGGAGCACCTCATAGACGAGGACACCTTCATTGTGATGGACGGCGGTGATTATGTTCAGTGGGGCCGCTCTTACCTGAAAGCCCGCAAGCCCGGCCACTTCATGCGCCTGGGCCCCTTGAGCCACCTGGGCGCGGGCATTCCCTACGGGATGGCCGCCAAGCTGGCCGCGCCCGACAGCAAGGTGCTGGTGTTCTCCGGCGACGGGTCAATCGGATTCTATACTATGGAATACGACACTTGTATCCGGCACAACCTACCGATTACGACGGTCATGGGCAACGACTCCAACTGGGGAATCGATCGGACTTTCCAACTGGCCTACTTTAATCGTTCGGTCGGCACCGAGTTGCGCACCGTACGCTACGATAAGGTTGTTGAAGCCATCGGCGGACATGGCGAATACGTCGAAAAACCCGAAGATGTTGGCCCGGCGGTAGAGCGAGCCATCAATTCAGGGCTACCCTCATTGGTCAACGTGACAGTGCGTCCCGGAGCCAGCCCCCTGGCCGAAGCCATGATCGCCCGGCGCACCGGACACTGATCAATGTTTGCCTGGTCATCGCATTGGTCGCAATGACCAGGCAAATGGGCAATGGATGAGTAGGGCTGACAATGTTATTATCAGCCCATTAATTGATATGAAGGGCAAACCCCACGGTCAGACTTCAAAATCAAACTTCCAGGCAGTCCAGCGTCAGGTTATTGAATAACGAATTGCTAATGCACTCTGCAGAATTGAGAGATGATACCGAACATAATTCTACGTTATTCGTATATACAGCTAGTATATTAGGCTATATCCATCAGGAATATAGAATATTCAAATATATGTGTATTGACTTTTAGAACCCGAACCGTTACTGTTGGGCCTAAGGCTCTGCAAAAGAGCCGGTAGTCTCTATTTGGGAGGAGCAGGTATGCTTAAAATTAGCCACGAGGTCGTAAGACCTGGTAGAACATACGGAGATGCCGAGGTTAGCATCCCCATTCCTGAGGAGTTGGCCACCGTACCCGGTATCCCCGCCAACCAGCGCGAGGTTGACTGGTACGCACGTGAGTATCCTCTGGAGACCATGAACATCACCGAGCGAGCTTCCCGCGACTGGGCCAATTCCCTTCGCGACCAGCACGTCGAGATGCGTGAGATCCGCAAAGAGCACGACAAGCTCAACACCAACCTGATCATGGCCACCCGCCAGAGCGCTGACATCGAGCCTACCGTAGAGCCCACCGGCGAAGACATCAGCCAGGGCATCAAAGACAAGGCCCGCGAGTTGGGTTTCTTGGAAGTAGGAATCACCGCTTCAGACGCTCATTATGAGTATCAGAGCAAGCGTGGATTCAACAAGTACCAGCACGCCGTCTGCTTGGCCTACGAGCAGGACTTTGAGCCCACCCAGACCATTCCTAGCGTAGACGCCGAGATCGTCCACTCCAGCACTTATCGGACGCAGGCCGCCGCCGCCCTGGAACTGGCCAACTGGATTCGCTCCAACGGCTACCACTCTCAGGTAATCCACTCCAGCGACGCCACCGGTCCGATCATTGCTTTGTTCGTCAAGGCTGGACTAGGCCAGTTGGGCGCCTGCGGATACCTGCTGACCCCCCACGCCGGCAACCGCCAGCGCTTGCTGATGGTCTCCACCGACGCCAATGTCACTTATGACAAGCCCGTAGACTACGGCATCCACGCTTTCTGCCAGGTCTGCCAGGTCTGTGTCAACCGCTGCCCCGGCCGCGCCCTGATGCGCGACAAGATCTGGTGGCGCGGGATTGAGAAGAACAAACTCTACTTCAAGCGCTGCCGCCCAGTCATGGCCCGCTACCTCGGCTGCGGTATCTGTATGAAGGTCTGCCCCGTCCAGAAGTACGGCCTGAAGAACACCATGGAGCACTACGCCGCCACCGGTCAGGTGTTGGGCAAGGGCACCCATGACCTGGAAGGCTACGAACTCGAGGGCAAGGGCTACTTCGGGCCTGGCGAACTGCCAGTGTTCGAGAGCGACTTCTTCAGCTCCATGCCTCACGGCAACGTTGACGAGTGGGCTTTCGACCGGTTCAAGGCCAAAGCCAAGAGCGGCGGTGGAAAAATCACCGACGACATGCTGGATGAACTCAAGGAAGAAGTAAACCGCTCCCTGGGTCTGACCGGCGACGTTCTGGCCATGATGGCTGAGGATCAGGACTACATTTAGTAGCCTCTCCTAATAGTCTGAGTTGACCAACTTGAGGCCAGCGATACCATCGCTGGCCTCTTTTATTTGGCAAAGCACTAGACAGCAACACATCAATCACCAGTGCCGCACCGGACACCTTCCTATAAACATAAAGAGTATTCCAACAAGAGATATAATCCCGGAGTTCCCATGCTGTTGACAAATAATGCCGCATGGTATATGTTGACGGCTGAGACTACACAGCGAGTTGATCTTAAAATCCTGGAGGAGTGGTATGCTAAAAATTGGACACGAGGTTGTTCGACCTGGCAAGAACCTGGGCGATGCCCCGGTAGCGATACCTGTACCCGAGGAACTGGAAACCGTTCCTGGCGTTCCCATGAACCAGCGCGAAGTTGACTGGTATGCTCGTGAGTATCCGCTTGAGACCATGAATATCACCGAGCGCGCCTCCCGTGACTGGGCCAACAACATCCGCGACCAGCACGTCGAGATGCGAGAGATCCGCAAAGAGCATGACAAGCTCAACAAGTCCCTGATCATGGCCGCCCGCTTGACCGGCGACCTTGAGCCCACCGCTCAGCCAGCTGGCGAAGATGTTAGCCAGGCCATTAAAGACAAGGCCCATGAGCTTGGCTTCATTGAAGCCGGGATCACCGCCTACGACGCTCACTACGTATATCAGAGCAAGAAAGACTTTGTTAAGTTCCCCCATGTAATCTGCTTGGCCTACGAGCAGGACTTTGAGCCAACCCAGACCATCCCCAGCGTCGACGCCGAGATTGTCCACTCCAGCACCTACCGGACTGAAGGCGCCGCTTCTCTGGAACTGGGTAACTTCATCCGCTCCTTGGGCTACCGGGCCCAGGTACACAGCCCCAACGACAACACCGGCCCTTACATTCCCATGTTCGTAAAGGCTGGCCTTGGCCAACTGGGTGCCTGTGGCTACTTGCTAACCCCCCACGTCGGCTCTCGCTGCCGCATCATGATGATCACCACCGACGCCAATGTCACTTATGACAAACCCGTCGACTACGGCATACACGCTTTCTGCCAGGTCTGTCAGGTCTGCGTCAACCGCTGCCCCGGCCGCGCCCTGATGCGCGACAAGATCTGGTGGAGGGGTGTTGAGAAGAACAAGCTCTACTTCAAGCGCTGCCGACCGGTCATGGCTCGCTACCTCGGTTGCGGTATCTGCATGAAGGTCTGCCCCGTCCAGAAGTACGGCATGCAGAAGACCATGGATCACTACGCCGCCACCGGACAGGTGTTGGGCAAGGGTACCCACGACCTTGAGGGCTACGAACTCGAGGGCAAGGGCTACTTCGGGCCGGGCGAACTGCCGATCTTTGAGGGCGGATTCTTCGACATGCCTCATGGTGACGCTGCCGAGTGGGCCTTTGACCAGTTCAAGTCCAAGGCCAAGGCCTCCGGTGGTCAAATCACCGAAGATTTGATTGAAGACCTCAAGAGGGACATTAACCGGGCTCTGTCCCTGAGCGATGACAACATCGCGATGATGGACCAGGACTCCGACTACATTTAGTCCCAGACCAAGCAAAGGTTAGGAAGAGGCCAGCGGATATCCGCTGGCCTCTTCTTTTTGCAATAGACGCTGTTCTTCAACCAGTTCAGGACGGAACAGTTGGCCTGGCTTGTATTGCTCTATAAAAGGACCCTAAAGAAGGGGGCGGTCAAATT
>MUCJ01000010.1 GCA_002816715.1 SAR202 cluster bacterium Casp-Chloro-G3
CCTCTGGTTTACCATAACTACACCCTTGGGTGCCCGAATATTGCCAACACCTTTGGACCATTTCACCTCATCAACTCTGAACACTTACGTTGAATCTGTCCTATTCCGGGGCTGACGAATCTCAGATCGTAAAAAGTATGCTAGAACAGGTTGCCCTACAGTTGAGCAGTTCCAGTCCCGCTTTTCTATCGGCAGTTCTGTCTGACGAGGAGAAGGGAGCCATTACCGCTACCATCTGGTCGGCGGCAAACCCCAAAGATTTCCAACAGGTGCTAATGGGAGATCGTTCCAGTGAACTGAAGACCCGGTTTCAGCAATGGTTAGACCCTGAGATCAGAACCTTCCCCGCCGATAATTTGGGTAACCAGTGGGTGCGAGAGCTAATGGCGGTGCCCGACGATGCCAGTGTCGTCGGCTTCCCGGTTCATGCTGCGGGCAAAACCTTTGGAATAGTGGGGGTTCAGATAGCGACATTGACGGTCTGGTCACAGAATGACGCGGAATGCATTCAGCAATTCCTTGACGTGGCGGCTTTGTGCCTGCTGAACACCAGACGCCATGAAGCTCAAGCCCGCCAGGCCCGTGAGTTGCAGCAAGAGGACGAACTGCGCCGCTCCTTCTTGTCCTACATCACCCATGAGTTTCGAACTCCGCTGGCCTCACTGAAGACATCCTTTGAACTGATCCAAGAGGCCGAGGTAATGCGCGGGCTGGACGACCCCTACCAACGTCTGTTGGTCAACGTTAACCGTAGCATTGCGACATTGGGCCAGCTCATCAATGATATGTCTGAGGTAGCTAACCTGTCCGCTGGAGGGGTAGTTTTGGATAAGACCGAGACCGCTCCTGAGGCCATTATCCATCCGGTGATCGAGATGACCTCGCCGTTGAGCCACCTGAAAAACCAGAGACTGGTAGTGAAAATCCGGCCCGACCTGCCCAAATTGATGGCCGACGCCCGCCGCTTGGAACAGGTGCTGACCAATATATTGTCCAACGCTATCAAATACACGCCACCAGGCGGCACCATCAAAACAGTGGTCTCGCGGGAAAACGGTTCAATCAAATTTGCCGTATCAGATACCGGACGGGGTATACCCAAGGAAGACCTGGACAAGGTGTTTGACCCGTTCTATCGGGTGCCCCAACAATCCTCCGACCGAACGCCCGGCACCGGGCTGGGACTGGCCTTTGCCAAGTCCCTGGTTGAATTGCACGGAGGCAACATCTGGGTGCAGAGCGAACCGGACCAGGGAAGCACCTTTTTCTTCACCATACCCCTAGAAACCATAGCCCAAGAAACCATAGCCCAAGAAACACTCACAGAAATGCCTGTAAGAGAGATGAGGAACCGATGAAACTGTTGATCATTGAGGACGACCCTATTATCAGCGAAACGGTCACTATTTGCTTCAATTTACGTTGGCCCGAGGCTGAGGTAGTTGTCACTGATTCCGGTGAGGAGGGGGTAAAACTGGCGGAAAGCGAACGGCCGGACGTGATCATAATGGACGTCGGACTGCCGGGCATTGACGGATACGAGACGCTGCGCCAACTGCGGGAAATAACCGATGCTCCCGCGATTATGCTGACCGGCAGGGATAGTGAGGTTGCCAAAGTCAAAGGTCTGGAATGGGGCGCTGACGACTATATCACCAAGCCTTTCAGCCATATTGAACTGTTGGCCCGAGTTCGGGCAGTGCTCCGTCGGGGTGGGTCATCATCTTCGGATGAATCCCAGGGAGCGTACAAGAATGACGCGGCGGGTCTGGATATCGACCTGGATTCTCGTGTCGTGACTCGAAACGGTCGGCAGATCAATCTAGCTCCGCTGGAGTACAGCTTGCTGTTCCACCTGGTCAGCAATGAAGGTCGCGTGATGCCTCATCAGACTTTGCTGGCCAAGGTTTGGGGACGGGAATACGTTGATGAGGTGGACTACCTCAAGGTGTACATCCGACGCCTCCGCACCAAGTTGAATGATGATCCGCAAAACCCGGAGTTGGTGCACACCGAACGGGGCGTGGGCTACATATTCCAGGTTAGGTCCAAGTCTGGTTCAAACGCCACTGCAGCCGATAAAATTGTGAATAAAAGGGTGAGCATAAGCGCAGACGAGTAACCGCTTGATATTACCAAAGAGACTCCCTCCAATCAGGAGGGAGTCTCTTTGGTTAGCGCATTGATCCAAAGTTCCAGGTTTTCCTACGGATGGTTTACGGTGCGGTGGTGCCAGCACCCCAGCCGAAGGGGATATTGATCAGCCCGGCCTCCAAATTCTCGACGTCGGTCTGGCCGCAGGATGCCAGGTCGTGGTCCAGTTCGCGCCGCAGGACTTCAAGCATGCCGTGCACGCCTTCCGCGCCGTTCACCGCCAGTCCCCAGTACAACGGGCGTCCCACTGCCACTGCGCGGGCACCCAGGGCCAACGCTTTCAGGACATCGCTGCCCCGGCGCACGCCAGAGTCCAAGTAGACTTCAGCCTGACCTTTGCTGGCCTGGACGATTTCGGGAAGCATCTCAATCGCTCCCATGGTCTGGTCAATCTGCCGGCCGCCGTGCGTTGACACCAGGATGCCGTTGACGCCGTTCTCCACTGCGATATGAGCGTCCTCGGCGGTGCGGACACCCTTTAGCACCAACGGCAACGATGTTAGGCCGCGCAGCCAATCTAGCTCCTTCCAGGTCAAGGGTGCCGTCGGAGCGGGACGCCAGTTGGGGGCCTCGTCGGTGCCGCTCATGGCCTCCAGATACTCGGAGTTTGCCCGGAAGTTGCCCAGTGGATAGGGATTCTCGTAGTGGTTGTGAACATCCCGCTCTTTGGGGCTGGGCACTGGCGTGTCCACCGTCAGTACAATGGCCTTGAACCCGGCCTCCTCCGCCCGATGCACTAGCATTTCGGTGACTTCATAGCCTCGATGGTAAAGTTGGAACCACTTGGGGCCGCTGCTCGCCGCCATCACTTCTTCCATTGGATAGTGAGATGAGGTGCTCAGCATCATCAAAGTATTGGACATTCCAGCGCCTCTGGCGGTGGCCAGTTCGCCCTCGGGGTGGGCGATCTTGTGCCCCCCGGCTGGGCAGACCATCACCGGAAAGCTGATCTCCTGGCCCAAGACGGTGGTGGACAGCTTGCGGTTTTCCACGTCCCGCAGCAGACGGGGCCGCAGGGATAGCGCTGCGAAGGCGGAACTGTTGCGGCGAGTGGTGGCTTCGTCCATTGCTCCCGCTTCGATGAAATCCCAGTTGTTGTGGGGTAGGTTTAGTTTGGCTCGGGCTTCATAGTCACGAAGACTGACTGGGGCGTCGCTCATGGCATCCTCCTGAAAATAGGGGTTCTTCCCGAGTCCCTTTGGGGTTCCCACTGCGGCAAGAACAAATCAGAACCTAATGTACTGCCAAGCTGGGGGAAAGGCAAGCCTCGCTCCGGAATTAGTTGGTCGGTTCCAATATTGTTACGGTTTTGAGCACACCCGGCTGGTCGCTAATGGTCAGAGTTTCTCCCGTAACTGACACCACGGTCATCTCCCGCTGGTACTCGCCCGGCGGCACTATCTCTAGAGTGCTGATCGACAGTGTACCTTCTGGCAGTGGAAACGAAACTTCGGTGGTCGGTGGTTCTAAAGTGAAGGTCTCGCTGTGGGCCGCTGGCCCGGACAGCACTACCGTCACCGACGCGACCTCTTTGGTAAAGGTGCAGTTGGCCTGGTTGATGCCGTCGAACCCGGTGGGGATGGTACCAAAATATTCGAATTCAATGGGCAACGGTGCGGCCCGGGTCATGGTGCAGGCAACCAGATCGAAGGGAGCCTCCTCCAGGACAAAATCGGGGGTGGACGTGGGATTCAGTGTCGGCTCAGTTGTTGCCGTAGGCGGCAGCGTGGGTTCTGCGGTGGCCGTTGGTGGTACGGGCGTGGCTTGGGGAGCAGAGCTGCTACAAGCGATAGTCGCCACCAGGAGAACGCTGAGGATAATCAGGAAAGCTGTTGCCGATTTTCGAGTAAAGATTATGAGGCCTCCTCGCTAATTTTGTGCCTATTGTAGTTCAAGACGATGAACTGGGAGTTTTTGTTCCGAGTTTGGGTGGCGGGAAGAAGGTCTCCACAGCAAAAAGGGCACCCCATGACGGGATGCCCTCTTTTTGCTACTTGTCAGTGTGGCTAAAGTTCTACGCTCCGGCCTCCGGGCTCATGGGGACTACGCCGGGAATCCACCATTTCTCCCAGCTTTCGTCGATCTTGGCCTGGAACATCTTCAGGTCGTCCGGGGTGAAGTGGGCGAACCGGCCCTGGCGCATCAGATAGTCTTCCACCGGCTTGCGCTTGCGGATGCCATTGGCGATGGCCTTGGTCGGCCCGTTGAGGATTAGCTCGCCGTCCACAATCTCGTACTGCACCCAGATACCGGTCTCAACGGCCAGCATTCCCAGTTCGTGGGAATACTTGGGGTCGTAGTCCCAGCCCTTGGGGCAGGGGTCGATGCTGTGGATGAAGGTCGGCCCGCCAATGGTGAGGGCGCGGCGAATCTTGTTGGTGAAGTCCAGACCGTAAGAACCGCAGGCGGTGGCCACGTAGCGGCAGTTGGGATGTCCAACGGCCAGCATGGGGGCCGTGTTCTTCTTCCACCGCTTGTTCATGATATTGTGCACTTTGCCTGGAGGGCTGAAGGTCGAGTTGGCACCCCAGGGAGAGCTGCCCGACACCTGAATGTCGGTGTTGGCGTAGGACTCGTTGTCGTAGCAGAGAATTAGCAGGTTGTACTCGTCGTGCTGCAACGCCGCGGAGACCGCGGAAAGACCCATGTCCACGCCGCCGCCGTCACCGCAGAAGGCGATAACGTTGATCGGCTCGTTCTTCATTTTGCCCTTGCGCATCTGAGAGGCCAGACCGGCGGCGGTGCCCATGGCGGCCGAGCCGGACGAACCTAGCTGAGTGTGCATCCACGGCACTACCCAAGGGGTGCTGTAGTAGGTGGTGTTGGCCACGTACATGCAGCCGGTGCTGCCCACCACAATGGTGCGGGGGCCAGCAGCCTTGATCATCAACCGCATAACCAGCGCCGACTCGCAGCCCTGACAGGTGCGATGACCTGAGGTGTAGCCTTCCTGGATGGGTATATTCTTAACCCCTCTAATCTGGGGGAGGTCTTGCACAGTGGTCATCATTTACTCCCTTACTGCGACCCAAGTGGTCTCTTGTTCGATTTTACCAATGTCTATGGCCTGTTGCGTAGTGTCAACTATACCATTTATGTCACGGACCAGAACTTCACGGCCACCCAGTCCGGCGATAAAGTTGAGGATATGGGGATGATTTGACGCGGCATACATGGCCGACCGCAATTCATTGAACAGCACACCGCCGTTGGCCGGTGAACCATAGGAATAGTCGCGGTCAATGACCGCCACCGCCTTGCAGCGGCTGAGGGCTTCTTGAATCTCCTCAGTGGCGAAGGGGCGGAAGAACTTGACGCGGAGGAATCCAACTTTCTTGCCCGCCTCGCGCAACCGTCGAACCGCCACCCGGGCTGGGAGCGCTAGCGTACCCATACCAACCAGCACAATCTCGGCGTCGTCAACCATGTACTCTTCGATGAAGGGGCTGGGGTCGCCTCGGCCAAAGGTGCGCTTGAAATCTTCATAGTGTTCCTTGATCACAGCGGTCGATCGGCGCATGGCTTCGTCGGACTGGCGTCTAATCTCCATCAGCCAGTCTTCATTAACCTGCGGGGCGATGGTGATAGGGTTGTCCGGGTGCAGCAGCAGGCGGCCCCGGTCGTAGTTGGGCAGGAACTTCTGCACCTGTTCAAAGGTAGGAACGTTAACAATGGCTTGTGAGTGGGTCAAAAAGGAACCGTCGCAGCTAAGGGCGAAGGGCAAGAAGACCCGGGGGTCTTCGGCCACCTTGTAGGCCAACAGTGCGATGTCCAGGGCCTCTTGCGCGGTGGCTACCCAATAGAGCATCCAACCCAGATCGCGGACGGCCAGGGCGTCGTTGTGCTCCACTCCGAAGGCGCCGGGGTCGTCCAAAGCCCGGTTGCCCACCATCGCCACCACCGGCAAACGGAGGCCAGCAGTTACGGCAATGGCTTCAAAGGCGTAAAACCAGCCCACTCCGCTGGAGCCGCAGAACGTGCGGGCCCCGACTGCAGAGGCATGCTTGACGATCTCAAACTGAGAGTGCTCGCTTTCCGCGACAATAAAGTCGCAGTCGAAAGCACCGTCCGCCTTGAGCTTGGACACATACTGCATCACGGTGTCGTAGGGACGGATGGGGTAGGCGGTGATCACGTCTACGTCGGCCAGTGCGCAGGCGATGCCGATGGCCTCACTGCCGCTAATCAGTTCTTCTCTTTCTTCCTGGTACATTGCAGCTTGTGCTGGTGCGATTGTCATTAGTTGTCTCCTGCATTGGCCGCTTCTTCGGCGTACTGTCCAACGTGATGGAAGCCGTGGGTGCGCTCAACCAGTTTTTCCTTCTCAATCAAGACCGTCATCCACTTCTTGTAGCCATCCTTGTCTAACTGCCAGGCTTCCCATTGGCTGTTGTTGTCGTTGAATTCGGCTTCATTGACCATGGTCACGCATTCAGGTACCGGGCACACCGCCTCGCAGACGCCGCAGCCGCAGCAGGCTTCCATGTTGGCGTCAAACAGGCCGTCGGGGGTAACGTCGAAGCAGGTGTCAGGACACTGGAGCCAGCAGAGAGTGCACTTGATGCAGGTCTCAAAGTTGACCACCGGCCGCATGGAGCGGGTGCTCCACTTCTTGAACACTTCGTTGCGGTCGGGCTGGAAGCCTTCTTCGCCGCCCCGGAATCCTCCGCCTGCCCCTTGTCCCCGGATGACCAGACCCTCTTCCATGGTCTTCCAGCCGGGTAGTTCGAAGCTGAATGGGACGCTGGCGCTGCCTTCGCCGGGTTCCACTGGTCGATCGGTAGCGCGCTCATAAGCTTTCTCGGCGGATGTGATTTTGAGGTCGCTCCAACCCTGGTCTTTGATCGCCTCGACCATTGACTTCAAGCTGACCAGTTGCGGGCACACCTTGCAGAGAGTACCCAGGATACGCACGTCGGTGTGGTCGTCTTTGTAGACCCACAAACCGGAGAAGCTGGGCACTCCTGGGATGATCGAGAGACTGAACGGCTCTTCGCGCTGGTGAATATCTTCAATCAGCGATTCGGCGGTCTGTCGTGACGTTACAATCAATGTGCCGTTGGGCTTGGTCAACTTGTTAATCGGCTCCAGACCGTACCAGGCCCAGGACTCGACGCCTTTGCACAAGGTGTCGTCAACGTTGATGGTCACGTCCACCTCGTGGGCTTGGTAGACGGCCAGGTTCTCTTCCAGTTCTTCCGCGGTGTCGGCAACGATGGCGAACTGCTTGGCTGGAATACCATTGCGCTCCGGAGAATCGCCGTAGCGGCCAAATGCGGTGCCAATTTTGCCTTCTTTCCTCGCCGCGAAGACTATGGATCGGACGATGTTCCGGGCCAGGGATTTCTGAAATATGCCCCGGTACACCACCTCCACAGCTACTGTGCTCATATGAGTTCCTCCTCCATTTTTATGGTGCCACTAGGTTGCTTGCTCTGTTCCGCACTCGCAGCCATTCGGGTAATCCACCCTGGCCGTAAGCAATTAACCGCTGATTCTCACTCGTTGGACTTATCTTGCCAGAGGGCGGCCCGCCACGGCCAGCTTGTCATCGGTCGGCTCGGCGATCAGTGTCCCTGGCTCCACGGCGGTCAGGTGGTGCTCCATTGCTCGCTGTGACCGTTCCGCGTCGCCAGCTACAATAGTCTCCAATATTTCGTGGTGGGACGCCAGGGAACGTTGCGGACGTCCTGGTTCTTGCAGGGAAAGGTCACGGGACATCTGGAGAATATCTTCGACGGCGCTGACCACCTTGATTAACGCGGAATTGTGGGTGGCTGAAGCCAGCGCGAAGTGGAAAGCGGTGTCCGACTCAACACCGGTCTCACCCGCCTCTATCTGCGTGCGCTGCTGTTCCAAAATCTGCCGCAGGCGTTCCACATCTTCATGGGTGGCCCGCTGAGCGGCTAGCGCGGCGATGGGCGGTTCCAGAAGGTGGCGCATCTCAAAGACTTCGGATAGGTTTTCGCCGCCGGCGTTCAGCGGCGCGGCCATCAACGCCAGCACCGAGTCCAGATTATCGGCGTTGATGAAGGTCCCGGAGCCGCGCTTGCTCACCACCAGGCCCTGTAGTTCCAGGGAGCGAATCGCTTCCCTAACCGAGCTTCGGCTGACCTTGAACTGCTCGGCCAAGTCACGCTCTGAGGGGAGCCGGTCGCCGTGCTTCAGTTTGCCCTGACGGATCAGAGCGTGAAATTGCTGCACGATATCTTCGTGCAACCGGCGCCGTTTAATGCTGTGTAGCCGCTCTTGCGTCATGTAAAGTGGTCTGACCAATTTCCAAGCTGAGTGGTATTATATTCTTCCCGAGGCAATTGTCAAGCGGTCTGAGCCATTTCTGGCTTGTGTTAGAATCATGCCAATGGTAAATCCTTTTTAATAGTGCAGCAAACGCCCGGTCTCGAAGGGCTGGTGGAAGAAGGAAGGCCAACAACCCTTCGCGATAGGGCAGCGGAAGTCGTTAGGTATCCGGGTTCGCGCGGTAGGCCCTTCGAACTTTCTTCATATTATTGGGCAGAGGGAGACATGGGTTTCGTAGTGAGCGGGTCCATTTTTGGGCCGGTAACTGAGGGGCTAGTGAGGAAAGTTGCAGTGTCAATGAATCTAACGCGGTTCATTGACACTGACGTTTGCATTCCCTGGTGCAAAAAGCGAAGATATTTTATATAGCTTAACCTAATTGTTTTTTGGCGGTGACGTCAGCCGCAAGTTAATGATGTTTAGAGCCAGCTTTATTGGAATATTAGTAACGATAGGCCTCAACGTAGTGCTGACCTTATTTGCGGTAGTACCGATTCCATTGGTGGTCGGTGGTTTGGTCCCTGGGCTCATTGGAGGTTTCACTGGAGGTTTCCTGACCAACCGGGGCTTCCGAGGTGGTGTTGGAAGCGGGGCGCTGATGTCCTTCCTAATGGTTTTCTGGATAATGTTTTTCTTTCTCCCCGGCAGATTCGAGATGGCGGAGCAATTTCCAGGATTGGGCACATTTATCCAGAGAATCGCACCTACAACAGCCGCGATGGTAGTAGGTGCTTCAATCGGCGGCTTGGTTCGTCAACTCCATCGTTTCAAAGCCTAACCGAAAAAATCGCCAATGGCCAATTATTGCAAGAGGTAAACGCCAGGCAGCAAGGAGGCCTTGTATGTATATACCGCCGCCGGAACACCCGGACCTGAATTTAATACGGGAGCGGCACCGCGAGAAGCTACCGAGCGCGACGCCAAGAGCGGACGGCCGGGCAGGGGTATGCATGGACTGACTACCGGCGGCAAGATTATCTTTTTGGTGGTGGGTGCGGCGACTCTCGCCGGGATATGGCTTCTCTTGTCGTGGTTGTTTTCATCACCCCCGCCGACCTGAGTAGGGGCACGGTGTACCGTACCCCTTGGCTTGGCTAGCCCTTAACCCCCGCCCACTCCGGGAGCGGGTCATCGAAAGTGAAGGGGAAGTCTTCGTCGCCCCGGCCATTTAGAAACAGCTCGCGGGCGGTGGGATATTCGTAGTAGATTTCCAGGCCGTTGCCATCTGGGTCGCTGAAGTAGATGCTGCGCTGGCTCACGTGGTCAATCATCCGCGCAACGTCCACTTTGTTGGCTTGCAGCGTCGCGTAGGCTTCTCCCAGCGCCTCATAACTGGCGACTTTGAAGGCGATGTGCGCGACGCCCACCCGGTCGCTGCCCTGCACCGGCCCCGGCGCATTTTCTGGGTCATTGACCGGGGATATATCAATGGTATGGCCGTCGCCGGGCAAACTCATAAAAACGCTGCCGTGGCCTGGGTCTTGCTCCATGAACTGGAAACCAAGCACGTCAATGTAGAATTTCTTGGCCCGCTCCACATCTCTCACTCGAACGGCGCAGTGGCCGATGCGCTCTAAATTGATTGGCATGATGTTTTCCTCCTATAGTGTGTTGTGGTCTATTGGTGGTCAAAACTCTAATATCCGACATCATTTATGTCAATTATTTTGGTTTGACCCAGAAGAAACATCCAGGCTTCAAACCCAACTGAGACACCTCTTCGTTCACTGGCTTCTGCCTTTGTGATACACTGCTAGCGTTTTACGGGCTGGCACTAAGCTGCCTGTGAGTATCAAGTAAGGCGAACTCTAATAAGGCAAATACCAGGTCGGAGGTTGTTACCGTGGCCCAGAGGATGAACGCTGGTGAAGCCGTTATCGAGCTTCTACGACAGGAAGGGGTCTCCAAAATTTTCGGCATCGTTGGGTCGTCCTTCCTGGACATTCTAGACCCACTATATGACCGTACCGACATCGAGTTCATCGGTGTGCGTCACGAGCAGGGGGCGGCGTTAATGGCCGACGGTTACAGCCGCATCTCCGGCGCGCCCTCGGTCTGTCTGGCAACCAACGGCCCCGGCGTGCTGAACCTGACCTACGGTGTTGCCTCCGCCTTTGTGTCCCACTCTCCGGTGGTGGTTTTAGCTCCATCAGCTTCCCGCGACCATCAGTACCGGGACTCCACCCAAGAATTTGACCAGGTGGCTCTGTTCAAGCCCATCACCAAGGCTTGCTTTCCGGTCAACAAGATTGAGCGGCTGCCCGATGCTCTGCGGCAAGCCTTCCGAATCGCTACTTCAGGCAAAATGGGGCCTGTGATGATCGATATTCCCCGCGATCTGCTGCCCGGCGCGGAAATCGACGTAGACATCATGCCTCCCCATAATTACCGCTCGGGACAGACCCGGGCGCGGGGGGATCGCAACTTGATCGACAAAGCGGCCAGCACCCTCCTATCGGCCCAGCGTCCGGTGATTATCGCCGGTGGCGGCATCGAGTGGAGCATGGCCTCCGAGGAAGTCACTCGTTTGGCCGATCTGCTGGGTGCGGCAATCGTCACCTCTTATGGGAGGGCCGACGCGGTGCCCAACGACCATCCTCATTACTTGGGGCACCTGGGGCGGCTGGGCTCGGACGAGGCAATCGAGGCGGTACGTCGCGCCGACGTGATACTGGCCGCTGGAACGCGATTGAGCCAGTCCAGCACCTTCTATGACAACCGATTTATTCCCGCCGACGCTCGCATTGTCCAGATCGAGATCGACCCCAAGGAAATCGGCCGCAACTATCCCGTCGAGGTAGGGATTGAAGGCGACGCCAAGGCGGTGCTGGAAGACCTGATTGATAAGGTGCGCGAGGCCGAGCCACGGACCAACCAGGCTTGGGTGAATGAAGTCAGAGACTGGTTCGCCCGAAGGGAGCAGCGCCTTCAGGCCGAAGGGCGACTCAGTGACAGCCCGATCAAGCCCCAGCGCGTATATGCCGAGATGCGCAAAGTGATGCCCCGGGACGCCATCATCGCCCTGGACGCCGGGTTGGCCCCCAACTTCGGGCAAGACCGCCTGAACTACTACCAGCCCCGTAGTTTGGTAATGTCATTGGACCTGGGCGGGCTGGGATTCAGCTTCCCGGCGTCCCTTGGGGCCAAGTTCGCCGCACCCGACCGCCCGGTAATCAACTTCAACGGCGACGGCGGTTTTCTGTTCAACGCTCAGGAGTTCGCGACGGCGGTGCGTTATGGGTTGAAAGTGGTGTCAGTGGTAATGAACAATGGCTGTTGGGGGTCGGAGAAGGCCTACCAGCGTTACGCCTTTAACGAGCGTTACGTTGGCGCCGACACCAACAACCCGCGTTATGACAAGTATGCTGAGCTATTCGGCGGCACCGGCTTCTACGTCGATAATCCTGCGGACATTGGTGATGTTCTGCTTCAAGCCCTGAACACCGACGGCCCCAGTATTATTGAGATTCCCACCGACCCGGATGAGATGCCCCGGCCAGCGCGTCTGGCCGAGGTGCAGGCCCCGGAAGGCTCTTAACTTCAGGTTATGATGGAAGAAGTAGTTAAACCTCAGGAAGTTGATATATCTGGCGACAACATTATCATTCTATGGGATGATGGGCATCGCAGTATCTATCCCCACCGTCTGCTGCGACTGCGGTGTCGGTGCGCCAATTGTGTGGAGGAGATGACCGGCAAGCCCAGGTTGGATCCGGACACAGTGCCTCAAGACGTGCGGGCCGTTGACCAGATGCAGATTGGCAACTATGCCATCCAGTTTTTGTGGGGCGACGCCCACTACACTGGAATTTATCCCTACCCGTTCCTGCGCAAGGAATGCACCTGCATCGCCTGCAACCAGGACCGGGCGGCAGCGGCGGCGGATAAGCCCGATCAGGGTTAGACCGATTTAAGACGGGTTCGGCGGACTTTCCGTAGGCTCTTCAGTAGATTCTTCAACGGTATAAGAGCGTCGCGGTTTGGTAGCGAGTTTTAACTTGGGCGCGGTGAAGGTGTTGGACTTGAACGAGAAGGTGGACAACTGACGCTCACCATTCTCGCCGCAGGTCTTGCACGCAATTGGATCGTCGGACTTGGCGGCGAGTCGGAGAGCTTCAAACTCAGCGTTGCACTTGGCGCAGTAATACTCGTAGAGTGGCATAGGAACCTCCCAACAGTCTAAATACATTCTATACTTTCCTCAAATCCGTCGCCACATTCGCGACCGGCCAAGCATTTCAAGCAGGAGACACATAAATGGCAGATACTAACGAAGTCGTCATTATCGGCGGAGGCGTTGCCGGATGCTCGGTGGCCTACCATCTAGCCTTGGCCGGAGTCAAATCGACGGTCATTGAGCGTGAGGGCATCGGCTCTCAGGCTTCCGGGTTCTCCGCTGGCGGGCTTAATCCGCTGGAGGGCGCGCAGATACCCGGCCCGTTGGGGCCGCTGGCTATCGAATCTTACCGCATGCACCTGAAACTCTGGGACGCCTTGAAAGATGAAACAGGCGTTGACTATCACGGCAGGATACTCTCCCTGGTCAAAGTCGCTTTCGATGATTCTGGCCTGCCGGAGCTCCAGCAGTCTCTGGACACCTTTACCGCTGCCAAAGACGACGGATTTTCGGCCCACTGGCTGGACCGGCAGCAGTTAACCGAGTTAGAACCACGCCTCTCGCCGGAGATTGTCAGTGGAATGTACGCGCTGGGTAACGCCGGTCTCGACAGCTACCAGTACACCCTGGCCCTGGCCAACGCCGCCGAGAAACGCGGAGTCACCTTCCGTTCTGGGTCGGTCAACGGGGTGAAGGTAGGCAACGGTCGCGTCACCGGCATATTCCTGGGCGATACGGAAATAGCTTGCGATCATCTGGTGCTGGCTGCCGGCCCCTGGTCGCGGGAAGCCGAGACCTGGCTGGACATTTCCATTCCGGTAGACCCGCTGAAGGGCGAAATCTTGCGATTGGAACTGCCCGGCCCTCGCTTGGAGCACGACTTCTCTGGCGGTGGCGGGTCGGTGTATACCAAACCCGACGGCCTGGTCTGGTGCGGCACCACCGAGGAGTGGCAAGGCTTCAATAAAGAGACCACTGAATCGGCCCGTCAGTCTATAATTCAAGGCGCAATCAAGATCATGCCCGACTTGGCCCAGGCCAAGCTGGCGTTGCAGACGGCCTGCCTGCGGCCGGTGACGCCAGACTGGCTACCCATAGTGGGTAAAGCTCCCGGATGGGACAATGTCTACCTGACCACCGGCGCGGGCAAGAAGGGCATCTTGCTCAGCCCCGGCATGGGGAAGGCCACCGCTGACCTGATTACTCAGGGCGCTACTTCGCTGTCCGTCGGCCCCTGCAATCCCAGCCGGTTCTCCTCGATAAGCAGCGGGCAACAGGCTGCCGGAGACGGGAATTAGGGGATAATTTTCAATAGACTAACAACTTGCTAGAGTCAGGGTTGTTGCTTCTGCAAAGCTAATGCAAACTAGACCGACACATGGTAAACTGCTCCTAAACCCGAAGGCGCGGGGGAACCGGTTTGTTACGACTGCACAACACCCTTACTAAAAGGGTTGAGGAAATCCAGACTTTAGAGCCAGGATTGGCCCGCATGTATACCTGCGGGCCTACTGTTTATCGCTATGCCCATATTGGCAACCTGCGCACCTATTTGATGGCGGACTGGATACGCCGCGTGCTGTTGGTGCACGGCGTTGATGTATACCACGTTAAGAACATCACCGACGTGGGCCACATGCGCCAGGAACTGGTCGAAACTGGCGGCGACAAGATGATCTTGGCAGCCTTGTCTGAAGGCAAGACTATTGGGGAAATTGCCCAATACTATGCCGATAGCTTCCTTAAAGATGAGGAGCGGGTCAATATTCTGCCCGCCCAGGTGTTCCCTTGGGCCACTGACCACATCCCCGAGATGATCGAAATTGTTGAGAAGTTGCTGGCCGGAGGTTACGCCTATCAAGCTGAAGGCAACATCTACTTCGACGTGGCCAAGTTCATCGACTACGGCAAGCTGTCCCGCAACTTTGGCGGAGACCTGTTGGAGGCCGTGCGGGTCGAAGCTGACCCTCTGAAGCATGACCCCAGAGACTTCACCCTCTGGAAGGCTGCCGAACCGGGCCGCGACGTTAAATGGGCCAGCCCTTGGGGTGAAGGATTCCCCGGCTGGCACATCGAATGCTCGGCTATGGCCCACAAATATCTGGGCGAGAAGTTCGATATCCACACGGGTGGTGTAGACAACATCTTCCCCCACCACGAGGATGAAATCGCCCAGAGTGAAGGGGCGTTCGGCGGGCAGCACGTGAACTACTGGGTGCACGCTCAGCATCTGCTGGCCGACGGTGCCAAGATGGCCAAATCTTCCGGCAATGTGTTCCTGATTGAGGACTTGGTTGAGCGGGGTTTCGACCCGCTGTCCTTCCGGTACCTGTGCCTTACGGTGCGCTACCGTCATCGGATGAATTTCACCTTCGGTTCGCTAAGGGCCAGCGAAAAGGCATTAACTAATCTTCGCAATCGAGTCTGGGATTGGAATAGTCTCCCTCAGTTGCCCAACCTTCCCCCAGAAACCGAGGAGTGGCGCACCAAGTTTTGGGACACGGTGGACAACGACCTGGACCTGCCCGGTGCGTTGTCTCTGACCTGGAACGTGGTCAAATCGGACCTGCCCGGACAAGCCAAGCTTGACTTGCTGCTCGACTTCGACCGGGTGTTTGGCTTGGGTCTGGACCAAGTGCCCACCACCTACGATGTGCCGCAAACCCTAATGACCTCCCTACAACAGCGCAGTACGCTGCGGACTCAAGAGGACTACTCTTCTGCTGACTCCTTGCGGTCGAGTGTGTTATCGCAGGGGTATTTGCTGGAAGACACCGGTGCTACCACCCGTATCCGGCCCAAGACGCTGCTGGAACGGCATTCTGAACGCTGGCCGTCATTATCGTCCTCCCGAGAAGTAGAGTCCCTGATCGATCAGCCGTCTGATTTGGAATTTACCTTTGTTCTGAACGCTTACAATTATGTTGATGACGTAAAACGTTGCGTCACCAGCATGTTGCACTGCGCTGAGGGCCGCTCCGCAGAAGTGATCGTAGTGGATAACGGCTCCACCGACGGTACCGCCGATTGGCTGGAAGAGTTCCAGAGCATTCACCCCAATGTTCGGGTATTTCACTGCGATCATGTCATTGGCGATGCCGCGGGCAAGAACATTGGCCTGAAGCAGAGTCGGGGCAAGCACATCATAATTATGGATGCCTCAACCGAAGTTGTCGGCGATTTGTTGACACCGGTGCAGCAGCGGCTAGCCGATGATTCGGTGGGTATATTCGGCCCCTACGGTTTGTCTACCGATGATATGCGTCATTTTCATGAGGAAGTTGAAGCCGGTGAAGCCGACGCCATCCAGGCCTATTGCATGGCCTTCTGTCGTGAGGCGGTCCAGAAAGTCGGCTTGATGCATGAGGGATTCCGCTTCTACCGTAATCTAGACATCGACTACAGTTTCCAGTTCAAAGAGAAAGGTTACCGTATCTTTGCCGACAGCACACTGCCGCTGGTGCGTCACGAACATCGCCAGTGGACCGAGTTGGACGACAATCAACGGGACGAGCTGAGCCGCAAGAACTTTGGCCGCTTTCTCCGCCGCTGGGGCCACCGCCCCGATTTGCTAATTACCGCCAACGGTCAAGCCTTCGACACTGGATTCCACCATTAAGGCATGGGGCGTCAAGTATCGGGCTCGTTGCCTGACTCGTTAACTATTTCCGACTCATCAAACCCCTCGGTAGTAGGTCAGTTTGTTGGGTTAGAAATGGGCCTTATTTACCGTTTTCCGTCTCGGCTCCACTATGCCGCCCCGCGACGTCAATATTGGGACAGCATTCGGTAGTTCTTGCTTGGGCGTAAATCAGATTGAGTCCAGATGTTTAGGCGAGTTTATACCTGGGTTCGAATCCAACGACTTTTTACAATTCTTAAATAATGACCAAATTCCGCCGTCCGTCAGCCCGTATGCTAGCTGCCCAAACGTACTCCGCAACTGTCAAGGCTAGCCTCCGGCGATTTCCACACTATATTCACAGAGATAGCCAAGTAGTACCCCAAGCAGTCGTCTTGACTAGTCAAATATTAGATGATAGAGTCCAAGCCAGACTCACACCACTTGCCATAATATCCTGGGTTGTGGAGACCCTAGCCCGATGATGGACTCTGTGCAGCGGTTACTAGCGGGCGACCAACGCACCCTATCCCGGGCGATATCCTCGCTAGAACGGGGATCGGTTGAAGCAACTCAGTTGATGAAGGCGGTGGATCCGCACACTGGCGGAGCATATACAATTGGGATCACAGGCCCACCTGGGGCTGGCAAGAGCACCATTGTGGACCGGCTAACCGAGTTGCTGAGAAGGCAGGGACTGACTGTAGGCATTATTGCAGTAGACCCCACCAGTCCGTTCACCGGCGGCGCCTTGCTCGGTGACCGCATTCGGATGCAGCGCCATTATTTGGACCCGGGCGTTTTCATTCGAAGCTTGGCAAGCCGAGGCCAATCGGGTGGATTGCCAAGGATCGTCAAAAGCATCGTACGTTTGTTGGATGCTGCTGGCAAAGACATAATCCTGGTGGAAACAGTAGGGGTAGGGCAGACCGAGCTAGGTATCATGGGGGTGGCGGACACCGTTCTGGTTACGCTAATGCCAGAATCAGGTGACACAGTGCAAACCCTTAAAGCCGGCATCATGGAAATCGCCGACATTTACCTGGTCAACAAATCGGATAGGGAGGGGGCCAATCAAATGGCGACAGCAATCACATCTATGCTTCATCTAGCTCCATTAGATTCAGATTGGAGTCCTCCTGTGGTTCTGACCCAGGCCGATGCCGGAGCTGGCATTGACCAGCTTTGGGGGAAAATTCAGGAACACCAACATCACCTGATCTCCACAGCTCAGTTGGAGCACAAGCGTCAAGCCCGCCGTAAGCAAGAGTTCCTGGAAACAGTAGAAGAAGAACTGAGCAGCCGTCTGAAGACATTGATCGAGAACGACTCTCAGTTCGTTACGCTCTTGGATGAAATAGCCCAAAAAAACTCCGAGCCTTACTCCGCAGCCAGGAGTTTCCTGGATTCTTCAGAACTCCAGAGAGCTTGGTTTGATCCACTATTGGCTAAGCCAGACTAACCAGCTCTCAGCCCGCAAGATTTCCCGCCCGCATTAATTTCACGGTTCTTTCACGTATGTGCGTTCCCAAGCAGGGATCGGATAAGAAGTATTTTTATGTTTTTGGAGAAGAAAATGGTGCTTTTAGGAGTTGATCTACGAAGTTCACCAAAACACGCTAGTGCGATTGCCGCTTTGAGCGCTGACTCTGAAGTGGTGGTGTCGTATTTGGATGCGGTTCACACCGATGATGAAATTGTTCAGATAGCGGAGACCCTACAGCCGTCACTGATCGCCATCGGCACACCCTTGGGACTGCCCGACGGTCTTTGCTGCCTGGAAACCGCCTGCGACTGTAAGTCACATAGCCCTCAGCAGAAGGGCCGTCAGCTTGAGTTGGAACTGGCCCGAATGGGCATTAGCTGCTTCTTCACCAGCAAAGGTTCTATTATCCGTACTTTGATCTATCGCGCTATCGCCCTCAGCCAGCGGCTACAAAAACTGGGATTTAATGTTATTGAAGTTTACCCGCACGCCACCAAAGTAGTTCTCTTTGGCGACAGCGTCCCTCCCAAAAACAGTTCTGGCAATCTGGCCTACATGAAAGGGCACCTGCCGCAATTGATTGGCGGTCTGGAACCGCACCTGGACTCTATGGACCGAAATACCTGCGACGCGTTGATTAATAGCTATACGGCCCTCTTACATTCCCGCAACGGCACCGATGTTTTGGGAAGCCCTCAAGAGGGACTGTTGGCCCTACCCAAGCTGTTCCCCGATGAGGTAGCTCGCATCATTGCCTAGCAATTTTCTGGTCGTTGGCCTGTCGCCAGAGCCAATCGGAGAGTAAATTCCCTCAATCGGGGAGCTTTGAGACAGTCACCCGGCTTGGCGTTGTAGATTCATTCTGCGTGCAAATGGGAATTTTCCCACCGTCGCTCCGGCGAAAGCCGGAGCCCAGAGACGGACCCTGATTGATGACGAGACGCCACTGGATTCCGGCTTGCGCCGGAATGACGCTCCTCCGGACTTATAAACAGATTTTTGTACAGAGTCCAGTTATCTATCCTGAAATAAAGAACAGTCCCGGTCATTCGCGCAACAATGACCGGGACTGTTCTTTTATGCCAGTAGGCTGAGGTTTATTTTCCTGTTTACTTCTACTTACTTTACTCGCTACGACTGTGAGTTGGAGTTGCCCCCATTTTCCTGCGATTGGTTGTTGACCATCCCCAGGAATGGGGCGAGCATGGCAGTGAATTCCATTGGGAAAATGAACTTGGTGGAAGGGCTGGAACCCAGGGCCTTGAGCGTTTCAAAGTATTGAAGGCTCATGGTCTTGGCGTCAATTGTATTGGCAACCTGGTAAATCCGCTCCAGCGCTGTGCTGAAACCTTGCGCCTGCAGCACAATGGCTTGCTGTTCACCTTCGGCGTCCAGGATTTGAGCTTGCCGCCGTCCCTCTGCTTCCAGGATGGCGGCCTGTTTCTCGCCCTCAGAGCGGTTGATCTGGGCCTGTCGTTGGCCTTCCGACTCGGTGATATCGGCGATTTTGATGGCATCGGCCGACTTCTGCCGCTCCATAGCCTCTTTCACTCCCATGGGAGGGTCAATCTCGTTAATTTCCACCTGAGAAACTTTGACGCCCCAACGGACGGTCACTTCGTCCATGCGAACCTGGACCTCGTCACGTATTCTCTCCCGATCTGAGAGGGCTACTGACAGAGAAAGAGCGCCGATAACGGCCCGTAACGTGGCAAAAGCCAGGTTAATCACCGCCTGCTCAAAGTTCTGGACTTCCAGCACCGCCTTCTCTGCGATATCATCCATCACCCGGAAGTAGATAACGAAGTCCATATCCACCACAACGTTGTCCAGCGTAATGTACTTCTGGGTCGGGACGCGGGTCACCCGCTCCCTCAAGTCGACCTTGGTGCCGTTATCCAGCACCGGTATCAAGAAGTGCAGGCCAGGCAGCCGGTTGCCAACAAACGTGCCCAACCGCTGCACTACCAGGCGCTCGTATTGCTGGACCACCAATAGTCCACTAGCCATAAATGCCTCCTGACGGCCAACTAAAGATTTGCTTAAGTTTTGGTATTTGCTCGGCGGGAAACGGTCAGAATCAGTCCATCTCTTTTGGTAACTACGACAGATTCCCCAGCGGATATAACGGTATCATCTAGGCTGACCGCTGTCTAGGTATCGCTGGCCAGCTCAACAATGCCCCGTGGTGCCAGATCACGGGTAACAATCCCAAACTCACCAACCAGCGACGGGTGGTCTTTGGATTCGTCTCCGGCCCGAGTTTGGTAGACCACTCGCAACAGGTACAGTAGGGTCAGGGCCAGGACTGCGGCCACGCCGCCAAGCAGCCAGAGGTTTACCGACATTGATGGCAGGGTCGGCGACCGCCCGCCAAACTGAGTGAACAGGATCAGTCCGCCCACCAAAAAACTGACTATTGCGCCCACGCCCAGCACACCCCAGCCAGCCACCTGTGTTTCCAGCACCGCCAGCCCAACGGCCAGCAGGATGAAGGCGACACCGGCCCAGTTGACCGGCAGGTTACCAATGGCCAAATAGGCCAGCAGGAGAGAGATGATACCGACAACTCCCGGAACATAAAGACCAGGATTGAATAATTCTATGACTAGGCCCAGGCCGCCAATCGTAATCAGGATGAAAATAACGTTGGGGTCGGAAATGAACTCCAGGAAATGCTCTAAGAAGGTCTTGTTAACCCTGCGCCGCTGTATATCCCGGGTATCAAGACTCAGTGTGCCGGAGTTGGTCGTCACGGTTTGCCCATCCAACTGGGCCAGCAGGTCATCAAGGTCTTCAGCCATGAAGTCCACCACGTTCAATGCCACCGCTTCCGTTGCGGTGAAAGAGGCGGCCTGTCGCACGGTCTCCTCAAGTTTGTCGGCGTTGCGGCCTCGTTCCTGAGCGATGCTGCGAATCAACGCCGCCGCGTCGTTGGTCGCTTTGTTGGCTAACGTCTTCGGCAAGTCCTCACCAGCGCCGGACACGGGTGTCGCCGCCCCAATGTTAGACGCGGGCGACATCACCGCGAAATGGGCAGCGGCAGTGATGAATGTTCCCGCTGAACCGGCCCGGGCGCCCCGGGGCGACACATATACTACGGTTGGCACGTTCGTCGCCAGCATACTCTCGACGATTTTTCGGGTGGAATCCAGTAATCCGCCGGGAGTGTCCAGCTCAATGACCAGCAGAGTCGCTTCGTCATCTTCCGCTTTTTGAATGGCGCGTTGGATCAGCCGCTCTTTGACCGGATTGATCACGCCATCTACCTTGAGCACCAGCACGTGGGGAGCCTGAGTCTGGGCCAGAGCCGTGCCAACCAGTCCCAAGATAAAAAGACCGGCAAAGAATGCGATGAATACGATTCGCAAGGATAAATTGTGATGCACTCTAATTAACCAAACCAACGCGCGTTCTTCAGCAGAACCGGAGTGTCTGCTCTACTTTTATGATCTTCTAACGCCGGTAACCTGTCAAATTATCCCGCTGAAGGCTGGAAAGACAATGAGAAATACAAACAGAAAATTGAATCGAGAGGGGAGTTTGCAGGTATGGTCAGGATGTTGGGGAAATAGGTGCGGGCAGGCGGCAAGCCAATGTAGTTTGATTATTAGGTTAGGCCTATTTCATCAGTGGGCGCGCTGACCCAAAGGATCAACGTAGCTGGGAATAGCAGCGGCGAGGGCCAGGGGTACATCAGAGGTGGGCGCGAACTTGGCCAACAGAGGATTGACCAGCCGCAGCACTCCGCTGACTGCCGGATTGCACATAATTTTGCCGATGACCTGACTGTGCCAGTCGAAAGAGGACTCAGAGGAGTTGATTAACTGCTCGTGCAGGCCATTAGTGGTAGCTTGCCGTATCAGCGTGCTGATCTGATGGTCAGTCAGGAACTCGAAAAGTCGCCTTGCTGAATAGCCAGCTTCAAGCTCGTAGGACAGGAGATTTTTCCACTCGGTCTGGTATTCGCTGAGGGATGCCGCCGACAAGTCGTTGGAGGTCAGAGACTGTCCCAGCACTTCAACCACAATTTCACTGGCTAGCAGCGAGTAGAAAATCCCGCCTCCGGTGGTGGGCTTGACCTGCCCAGCGGCGTCCCCGACCACCAAAACCCGGTCTCGATAAGTCCGTTTCAAAGGTCGGAGCGGAATACCCCAGCACTCCGGCTCTTTAAGCACTTCGGTGATCCTACCGGCGTGTCTCAACTGCTGCAAGAATTTTGCCAGATGGGCCGGTGCCTTTCTTCGGGTTAGCAGACCCACCAAAGCGCGTCCCGGCAAAGTGGGCGCCACCCAGGAGAAAAAGCCGGGCGCAACGTTCTGACCCAGGTAGACTTCCACATCCTCAATGTTGTCCGTGGCCACCATTGCCTGTACGCCCGAAACGTGGTCGGGGACAGAACCTAGTCCCAGTTGACGCACTAACGGGGAACCGAAGCCAGCAGCCAGCACCACCGACCGTGATCGGAAGGTGCTATCCTCGGTGGATACGCTCACGCCATCATCGTCTGGGACTATTTGAAGCACCCTTTGTCCGAGCAGATAACGCGCGCCAGCCGCTTGGGCCCGATCTGCAAAAGAAGCGACGTAGGCCACGCGGTCAACAATAGAGGCTTGAGGCGACTTGGCATCTAGCTGAACACTGAGGTCTTCAGGAGAAACCACGTTGGCCGAACTAGCCCGTCGGTAGACCAGCGAGGGGTCGATGGGGAATTTGGAGAGGCATTCCTGACCAACGATACCGGTGCAGGGTTTGTCACCAATGTTTTGTCGCCAGTCGATCACGGTTACCGAATGTCCTAATTTTGCCAACCCCAGCGCGGTATTGTTGCCCGCCGGGCCCGCCCCCACAACTATTACATCATCCAATACCGTAAATCCTCTGGTGGCACTCCTCAGTCGTTTGAAACCGAGGATGGTGCGAAACAATGCCAATTATACAATGGGTTTTCGGAATTAACCAGGCTAGTTCCTGTACCAATTGGCGCAAAAGCGTAGGATTTTCGCTAGACGCTCCAAACCATTCGCCAGCAATGTCCGGGAATTTATAAGACCAGCCCCACGCCATTTGACGCGTCAATTCTCAGCCCATACAATACGAACCGCTGCGCTATTCCAAAGATTTAATGCTGGAGCCAGCTTGGTAGGCTGGCTCAGGAGGGACGGATGAACTACGAATTAATTACTGCGGAAAAAGAAGACGGTGTGGGGATTATTACGCTGAACCGCCCGGAAAAGCTCAACGCGATGAATAATCAGCTAAACGTGGAACTGCAAGATGCGGTGAAGCAGTTGAACGCAGACGATGAAGTTGGGTGCGTTATCGTGACCGGCGCTGGTAAGCGGGCATTCTCCGCTGGCGGCGATATTCACGAACAGCGGGAAAACGACCTGAAGTTTACCCAAGAGGAGCTTGACGCCCGGTCCGCAGTGCGTTCCCGGGGCAGTTACGAAATCAGCGCGTGCCCCAAGCCGATTATTGGCATGATGAACGGTCTGGCTTATGGTGGCGGCGCAGTGTTGGCTTCCTCGCTGGATTTCCGCATCGGTTGCGAGCATTCCAGCTTCCGATTCCTGGCCGCTGCTTACGGGCGCATCAACTGCACCTGGACTCTGCCCAACCAGGTGGGCTGGCCCATCGCCAAGGAATTGCTGTTCACTGGGAGAGTGGTCGAGGCTGAGGAAGCCTACCGCATTGGGTTGCTCAACCACCTGGTGCCCTGCGACCAACTCAAGGCAAAGACTATGGAGATCGCCACCACCATCTCCAAAAACCGGAGCGACTCGGTGATTGGCGTTAAGGCCCTATTGTTGCAGGATATGGGGGCCGATTTAGAAGCGCAGTGGGCTAATGAGCGGGACTACACCACCACCGTGGCGCGGGGAGCCAAAGCGGAGGAGGCTTTCCCAGAATTCATCTCCCGCAAAGGCCGCCCGTTAACGTCCTAAACTCAGGCCAAGGTGAAATCTACATGCCCCCTATTTCCTCTCGAACCAGGGTAAGGAATAACGGGCCGGGATTAGGAGATTAGGGGATTAATGTTGAATGGAACCCCCAATCCCCAAATCCCGGCGGGATACTTTGCCTCTGCGGGTTTCACTGTGGAATTAGTTTAGTCTTAACCGTCTAATGTGCCTTTGGTGCTGGGAACCTGCCCCTGGGCTCTGGGGTCAGGTTCTACTGCGTCTCGCAGGGCGCGGGCCAGGGCCTTGAACAGCGCTTCGGCCTTGTGGTGGGGGCTGGTACCGGCCAACACCTTAGCGTGCAGGTTGATCCGCCCTTCAATGGCGAAGGCTTCCAGAAAGTGCTGGATCAGGTCTCCAGACAGGGTCTCCACCATTACGTTGTCCAGGGTGGTCTCAACCACCGCGTAACCCCGACCGCTGAAGTCCAGAGCGACCATTACCAGTGTTTCGTCCAGCGGCACAATGGCATGACCCATCCGCCGGATGCCCCGAGGCTCCCCCAACGCCTCGCGAAATGCCCGGCCCAGCATAATCGCGGTGTCCTCCACCAGATGGTGCCAACCGACGTGAACATCCCCCTTGGCCTGCAAGGTTATGTCAAATAAGCCGTGACGCGCCAACTGGCCGACCATGTGGTCAAGGAAGCCGTTGCCGGTATCGACCTGGTACTGGCCTTGACCGTCTAGATTGACCGACAGGCTAATGCTGGTCTCTCCGGTACTCCGCTCCAGCGAAGCGGTACGGGCTTTCGAGGGCGTTATCACTTGAACTATTCTCCCACCAACTCAGTTAGAACCTGTATCACGGTATCGTTCTCATTGGGTAAGCCGACGCTGGCCCGGACGTAGTCTTTAAGCCGGTCATTGCCGAAGTAACGCAGAAAAATTCCTCGGCGACACAAACCTTCGAAGATCTCTTTGCCGCGACCTTCCGGCAGGCGGCACAAGATGAAATTGGCCCGTGACGGCCAGGGTTCGATGCCGGGAATTTCCTTCAAGAGAGGCATCATTCGGTCTCGCTC
>MUCJ01000011.1 GCA_002816715.1 SAR202 cluster bacterium Casp-Chloro-G3
CCCTCTCCCTGAGGGAGAGGGGCCGGGGGTGAGGGGGTAGCGTCGGAAACAGCGCATACTACTAAGGCAGAATTGTTAGCTAATGCTGAGCCGCCAACACCGGCCGCAGCGCCTCAATCAGGGGCGGCAAAAATTCCTTCCAGTCTCCGACAATGCCGTAGTCGGCGGCCTTGAAGATGGGTGCCCGCTGGTTCTGGTTGATGGTCAGAATCACCCCGGCCTTCTGAATCCCAACGGTGTGATTGAACGCTCCCCGAATCCCCACGGCAATGTAAATTTTCGGCGCGATGGTGCGCCCGCTGATGCCCACTTGAACCTGGTGGGGCAGCCACCCAGCGTGAACCACGTTACGGGTGGTGGCCAGCGTTGCGCCGATGGACTGGGCCAGCGACTGGAGTTCAAGCAGGCTTTCCGGCCCGCCGATGCCCATGCCCACACCCAATACCACCTGGGCCTGGGTTAGAGCAATGGCTCCCAGATCATCAACCTGGTGCGTTGACAGCAACGTAATGTCAGAGCCGCTGAAGTCGGGAACTGGGATTGCCTCGACCAGAGCCTCAACCGAGTTGTCGGCAACAATGGGCGTTAGCAATCCTGGCCGCAGCGTCACCAGATTGGGCAGGGTCTTCGACAGGATGGGCGCAATGACGTTGCCGCCCAGGGCGGGTTTGAGCTGCACCAATTGCCCTTGCGCATTGATCTCCAGGTCAATGGCGTCGCCAGTCAGTCCCAGCTTCAGCCGGGCTGCGATGCGTGAAGCCAGGTCTCGACCATCGGCGGTGGCGGCGAAAAACACCGCGTATGGCCTTGCAATGTCGATCGCGTCAGACAGAGCCTGAGCGACGCCACGACCGCATATTGGGCCGAGGATGGAGTTGTCCAAGGTCAACACCAGATCCGCGCCGTGAGCAGTGAGGATGTTGATTAGATTCTGGTCGCTAGAGCCGATCAAGACCGCTACCACTTCGCTACTGGTGGACGCAGTCAACTCCCGGGCCTTGCCCAGCATCTCCAGGGTCACCTGTCTCAGTTCCGACCCGGCCGTCTCGGCCACCACCCATATGCTCTGTCCACGAACATACGGATACCTGATGGTATTGTCTACCGTTGCCGTGCCTCCCTGGTCAGCGGCAAGGGCCTGAAGACGCTGCCTCACCTGGTCGGCCACCTGACGCGCGGCGGTTTGGGGGTCGGCATCGGTGATTACCTCGGCCAGACGATTGGGCTCGACCAAACGTATGGCCTCAACCCAGGTTGGCGAGCCGGATGCCCCAAAAATCGACACGTCCGGCGACAGGTCGGCGCAGCTTAATTCCTCAATTGGTTTCTCCTGGGCTGCCGCCATTTCCTCCCGGTTGGGGAATAGTTCCGGGGCGATTCCTTCGGTAACGCAGAGCACCGCCGGCAGAGAACATTGAATTACCTGGTGTCCCTCGTCGGTAGACCGTTCCGCAATGATGCTATTGCTTTCGGGCTGGTAATCAAGCTTCCGCACCTGGCTAATATGAGGCAGGCCCATTAGTTCGGCCAGTTCTGGCCCCACCTGGCCGGTCTCGGCGTCGGCGCTGTTGCGGCCACAGATTATCAGGTCAGGGTTTTCCTTTTCCAGGGCCAGCGCCAACGCACGGGCAGTAGCCAGCGTGTCGGAGCCAGCCAGCGCGCGGTCGGTCAGCAAAACGGCCCGGTCAGCGCCCAGGGCCAAACACTGCACCAGACCTTCCTTGGCTTGCGGCGGCCCCATTGACACTACCACTACCTGATCGCCTGGGGAGGACTTCATTTGCACCGCCCGCACCAGTCCCAACAGGTCGAAGGGATTAATTTCCGAAGGCACGCCCTCCCGGATGATGGTCTTGTTCTCGTAGTCGAATTTCAGGCGGGCGACTACCGGAACGTATTTAACACATACCGCAATCTTCATTCTTGACCTAACCTCTCCTACTTTGCCCACCCACAACCGGGACCCCGGCTGTGGGTGGGCTGACCCATTCGGCGGCGCAGACTCAAGATTCTTCGTCTTAAGATTCTTCGATGTTTGAGCGGACTTGCCGCGCAAGTTGCTCCAGCTGGCCGCTAATACCAACCGGATAGTGTGGTGGATTGTAAAGACCTTTGTGTTGATCGTCCAGACGCTGGAGGTCATTGGCCAACGTATTGCGTATTTCGTCCAAAGTAGGACTGGGAGCGGTGGGCTGACCATTTGACATCACGGACTGAAGCAGCGGTTCTGCTCCGGGCAAACTTTCGTCGCTTTGGGCGATGATGTCCCGCGAAAATTTACCATTTGTGTCTAAAAGGCGCATTACCTGCTTGGGTCCGGGCATCGACGCCTTGTCCGCGCTCAGCTTCATCACTGAACGCCCATTGTAAGCCACCAGCTTGTACGCCATATCAGACCAGGGAGCGTCTGCGGATACCCCAACCTTGGTGCCCACCCCAAAGCTGTCGATGGGCGCTTGGGCCTGTACCAGCCTCTCTATCTCGTACTCATCCAACCCGCCACTGGCGACTATCTTCACGTAGCCCAGATTAGCCTCATCCAATATCCGGCGCACCCGCTGGCTCAAATCAGCGAAGTCGCCAGAGTCCAAACGTACCGCAACCAACTTGTGCCCGGCGGCTTTCATTTCCCTGGCCACGACTGCGGCGTGGTAGGCCCCCTGGATGGTATCGTAGGTATCCAGTAGCAAGACCGCCCGGTCGGGAAACGACTCAGCGTAAGCGCGAAAGGCGTCGATCTCAGAAACGAAGCTGGAAATGAGGGAGTGGGCCATAGTGCCAGAGGGCGGGATACCGTACCGCTGCGAGGCCAGTACATTGCTGGTGGACTGGAAGCCGGCGATATAGCCACAGCGGGCCATTTTCAAGGCGGCGTCAATGCCGTGGGTGCGTCGAGCCGCGAAGTCCGCCAGGGGGCGGCCTTGGGCGGCAAACACACAGCGAGCGGCTTTGGTGGTCAGCAGCGACTGGAAGTTGACCTGATTGATGATAAAGGTCTCGGCGATTTGCGCCTCAATTATAGGGGCAGTCACTTCCAGCACTGGCTCGTTGGCGAAGAACAAGCGGCCTTCGGGTATGGCCCGGACGCTGCCGGTGAACCTCAGGTCTTTCAGGTATTCCAAGAAGTTGCCGTCGAAGATGCCGGTGGAGCGCAGGTAGTCCAGGTTGTCCGGGCTAAAGTGGAAATTTTCCAGATAGGCCAGCACGTCGTCCAGCCCGGCGGCGACCAGATAGGCCCGGTTGGGCGGGTACTGGCGGGCGAAGAGGCTGAAGGTGGCCGGGGCGAACATGCCTTGTTGGTAGAAGGCCTGGGCCATGGTCAGCTCATACAGGTCGGTGAAGAGGCCCAGGTCATTGGCAGGCAAGATTAAAATGGAGCGGTTCATATCCGGGCCGAGGTACCCATCATACTTAGACTGGCTCAGTCTTGCTTAGTTTGAAACCGAGAAGGCTTTTTCGGCAGCTTTAGGCAATTTGATCGGGACGAAATAGTCTGCTGGATACAGATAATCTTCCCCCGACTCGTCAACCACGCGGATTAAGCTCTGCCCACTCGCCTCGGAATCTGGCACACTTCTATATATCTTTCTCAATTCAATAGATACTGGATAGTCGTCGTTCATAACACAAACGACGTAGTGAGATTTCTGCGTTGAACTGGCTTGAGACATCGCTACACTCTGATAATGCGCTTCAGCTTAATTTCCTTCCGGCCAATACCGTGGGCTTCATACCAGTGTATCTCAGCCTCACACAATGTGCCATCGGCGAATCGTACAGTCGCTACGCCCTTTTGCTTTCTCCAACGTCCCCTCCCGTACAACCGTCGTAGCCTGGCTATTTCATAAATTGAGCTTCCAATGGCAATGGTTTCGACGTTGGTGATTCGGCTTACCAGTTCGAAGTACATCTGGACCGATCCAACTTACCGACTTATAGAAAAAACTACACAAACTTGCCGCTGGCCCGCAGTTCCAGGGTGGCGATGGAGTTCACTACCTCCCGGTACTGGTCCAGCGTGCTGGTGTCCAGAACCTCGATCAACTGGTCAACTCGCTCCACTTGAGCGCGCAAAGCCCCGGATAATCCAAGTATCGGAGTGGCGCTGGCCTCTTCCTGGGAACGCCGCCCTTCCAGCCAGGATTTATACTCCCGAGCCTGTCGCACCATCGTGTCCAGAGTCTCACCGATTACTTCGGCCTGCCGGTGTCGCGGCCCGCTGGACTTGCCCTGGAAAACTGGCTCTTCTTCAGTGGGAAACCTGCGCCAGCGGAAGGGAAGTTCGATCACCGTACCCGGAGACTCGATACTATAAGCCGACTCCAATGCGGCGGTCAGGATGGCCCGCTGCTGTATCGGCTTGCCCGCCTCGCCCACCTGGTTGCCCGCCGGGTAGCGCAGGAAAATCCCCCGAGGCACACCGACGGTAGCGGTGATGTGCGGCTGCACCGACATGGAAACGGTGGTGACGCCCGCCCCTTCAATCTGGTTTTGTACCAGTCCTACAGACCGGTGACAGACGGGTCAACCACAGGTCATAAACACCAGATCAACGCCGTCGGCCTTGAACCGTCGGGCCACTTCGGGAGCGGTCTCCTCGATCAGTTTGGCCGGGTCTGGATTGAACCCCATGATGGTGTAGGCGTTGGGAGCTACGTCGCCAATCACGCCTTGTTGTTTGAGTTCCCGCAGCCGGTCCAGGGGGAACATGCAGTTAACATCCCGGTCGGCGTCAACGTGGTTGTAGTGGGTGTGGGTAATGGTCAAGTCCGAGGAGGTGTCAACATCACCAGGAATCGTCCGGAAAGTCCAGTCGCCGTGCGCGCTAATCACGTCGAATGGGGTGTCACTTTTCAAATGGACTCCCCCGGTGGTGAAGAGGCCGACGACAGACTCGGTAAGCGGCTTGGCCGGTGGCGTCCAGTTGACGTGCTCGTTGCGGACGTCGGTGGTGCCGGTGTGACCGGTCATAATTCTGGCCATCCAATCGCCAAACTTCTTCTGCTCGGCGGAGGTCAATTCCCAGTCTTGGTACTTCGTTGGCATCTTTTCACCTCTAAATACATAAGCTGGTTAGGTAGGAATTCAGAAACAAAGGTTACCCAAATCAGATGTTTGGTATTATGATTTGAGGCGCATCGAGTGTCAAACACGGTAAACGGGACTAACCCTGGTCTTTAGACGCTATCTGGTGACACTCAGGGGCAGACGTACTATAATGGCCGCAGCTACCGAAGCATATCAGTCAAGCACGTAGGTTCCTACCAAAGTTTACTATCAGAGTTTGCCGGCAAAATTTTCCGGGTAGCCTACCTGACGATAAAGAGAGGCCTTTTATGGATTTTGCGTACACGCCAGAACAACAAACCCTTCGGGAGGAAGTGCGTCAATTCATTGCAGAATACGTGACCCCAGAGATTCTAGCCGAGGTTGAAGAATCTGGGGTGCGTAGCCGAGGCCCTAAAACCCGCGAGATGTACCAGAAAGTAGCCGATAGGGGCTGGATCGGTATTAGCTGGCCGAAAGAGTACGGCGGGCAGGGCGGCAGCCGCATCGACCAGTATATCGTCGAGGAAGAGTTTGGCCGTGTTGGCGTCGAAGTCGGCGGCGCGGGCAGCGGCGCACCGGCGATTCTGGCAGCAGGCACCGAAGAGCAAAAGAAATACTTCCTGCCGGGACTGATTCGGGGCGAGATTTCCTTTGCCCTGGGTTTCACCGAACCACAAGCCGGTGCTGACCTGGCCGGTCTCCAATGCCGCGCGGTCCGTGACGGCGACGAGTTCGTCATTAACGGCCAGAAAATGTACACCACCCGCGCTCACAGCGGCAGCCACATATACTTGATGGCCCGCACCGACCCGGAGGCTCCCCGACACAAGGGCATCTCCATTTTCCTAGTGCCAATGGAAACGCCAGGGATCACGGTGCGGCCCCTGTGGACGATCCAGAACGACCCACCGGCCCCCCGCCGCACCACCTATGGCGACCGTCGCACCAACGAGGTCTTTTTTGAAGACGTTCACATACCTGCTTCATGTATGCTGGGCGAGGAAAACACCGGCTGGTATGTGGGCGCGTTGGGCCTTAACCTAGACCGGGTAGGGGCCAGCCGGTATCTCCTATCGGTGCAGCGCGACGAAGACATTATCAACTGGGTCAAAGAAAACGATATGGGCGGCTATGGCCCTTCCCAAGACCCGGCGGTGCGTGACCGACTGGCTGAGCTTTGGATCGAAGCCCAGGTCTGCCGTTTGATGACCATGCGCAGCATGTCGCTGGTTGAGCGGGGCGGCACCTTCACTTACGAAGGGTCAGCTGAGAAGGTCTGGGCACCCGAGCATGGCGTTAAAACCACCGAGACCATCGCTCAGATACTGGGTGCCTACGGCCAGTTGTTGAGCAGTTCCGAAGACAACATTGAAGGCGGCGTATTCGCCCACAACCTGATGGGCGCCTTCCAATCAGGCATCAATCATGGCAGCGCCCAGGTGATGCGCGACCAGGTCGCCCGTCGCGGGTTGGGCATGCCCCGGGGTTAATATTCAAGATAACAAAAAAATCGTCGCAGGTTAATCAGCATTATGGACGTACTACCCAGCGAAGAAGAACAGATGGTGAAAAACTTGGCCCGAGAATTTCTTGAGGCCGAGTCCCCTCCCCGGTTGGCCCGGGACATGGAAAAGGACGACCAGGGCTACCCGCCGGAACTGTGGAACAAGATGGCCCAACTGGGTTGGTTCGGGATGTCTATCCCTGAGGCCTACGACGGCCAGGGCTTGCCACTGACTTACCTGGCACTGATCCTGGAAGAGGTGGGACGCTCCATCGCTCCAGTGCCCTTCCACAGCACCGTCGTTCCGGCATTGACCATCGCCAGTGACGGCACCGAGGAGCAGCGCCAGGAAGTGCTACCCAGAGTCAGCCAGGGCAGCTTAATCATGACCTGGGCATTTCAGGAGCAAGACCCTCGACTGTTGCCCGAAGCGGTACAGGCTCAAGCCGTGGCCGATGGCGACCACTACGTCATCACCGGCACCAAGATGTTCGTGGACAACTTTAACGTCGCCGAAAAATGCCTGGTGGCCTGTCGCACCGCTCCGGCGTCAGCAGACAACCAGGGCATTTCCATGTTCCTGGTTAACACCAACACGCCGGGAATTTCGCACACCCCTCTGGTGACCTTGGCCAAGGACAAGCAGAGCAAGGTCGAATTTAACCAGGTGCGAGTCCCCAAAGCCAACCTGGTCGGCGAACTGAACCAGGGTTGGACTGTAGCGCAGGCCATGCTAGACCGGGCCACCGTTTTATTGTGCGCCCAAATGGTCGGAGCGGCTCGCAAAGACATTGAAATGGCCATTGAGTACGCCAAAAACCGGGTCGCCTTCGGTCGTCCCATCGGGGCGTTCCAGTCGGTGCAGCACATGTGCGCCGACATGACCATCTGGGTCGATGGGGCGCAATTATTGACCTACGAAGCCCTGTGGAAGATGGACGAGGGTCTCCCGGCCAGTATCGAAGTTTCCCAGGCCAAGGCTTTCTGCAACGACAAATGCCAGGCGGCAGTGCGCTCAAGTCAGGTGCTCCACGGCGGCATGGGCTTTATGATGGAGTTTGACCTGCACTTGTGGTATCGACGGGTGACGGCTTGGACGATGCGACTAGGCACCAGCTTCGAGCACCGCGCCCGGATTTCCAAGGCTTTGATCGACCAGCCCGGCAAAGTCTGGCTGGGTATGGATCAGATTCCGGTCGCTTGATATATATAACTATTTAGCTTAGACCAGCAGGAGATTTTTACATGCCCAAAGACCCGGTATGCGGCAAAGACATTGACGAATCAGGAGCGCGGGCCTCTACGGGCCAGACGGCGCACGGGGCTGCTGAAGTAGACCCCAACATGGGCACTCGCAGCTTCCACAACGGCCAGTGGTACTATTTTTGTAGTATGGACTGCCGCACCAAGTTTCTGGCCAGCCCCAACACTTACACGGGCTAGCTGAGTTGAGCAGCCCGCATTTGAGAAGTGGGCAAGTAAATCAGCATTCGTTCCCAGCATTCGTTCCCATGAGAATAGCAGGAGGCAAAACATGCACGTCGGTCTAGTCATGGAATGCGACTTTCGACAGGGAAGGACTCAAGAGGAAGCCTTCCAAGAGGCCTTCACAATCGCCGAAACGGCAGAAGAACGTGGCTTGGACGGAGTCTGGCTGGCCGAGCGGCATTTCGCGATGCACCGCACACCCACCGACCCAATGGGCGCTGGCATACCGTCGGTAGTATCGGTGCCGCTGGTGTGGGCCAGCGCCATCGCCGCCCGCACCAAGCGCATCCGCATTGGCACCGGCGTCAGCGTGCTGCCTCTGTGCCACCCCATCCGGCTGGCCGAAGAAGCCGCCACCGTTGACCAGATCAGCCAGGGCCGTTTGGACTTCGGCGTAGGTCGCAGCGGCTTTCCCAGGTCATACATCGGCTACGGCATACCCTACGCCGAAAGCAGGGAGCGATTCCAGGAGAACCTGGAGATTATCACCCAGGCTTGGAACAATGACCGGCTGACCTACGAAGGCAAGTATTACTCCTTCGACAACCTGTGCGTGATGCCGCGACCTTACCAGAAGCCGCACCCGCCCATCCGCATCGCCGCCACCACCTCGGACACCTTCCCGATGGTTGGCCAATTAGGCTATTCGGTGGTCAGCGGACTGCGCGGGTTTGATATCCCTGAAGTCGCCAAAAACATGGAGTCTTACCGGCAAGCGCTGAAGGATTTCGGGCACGAAAATAAAGGCGATGCCTATCTGCGGGTGCCGATCTACGTTGGGGAGACCGACCAGCAAGGAATTGAGGAACCCAGGGCGAGTACCGTGCGCTCTTACCAGCGTCTGGCCGAGAACTTTGCCGCATCAGCGGGGGCGGCGGGAACGACTGCCTCTGAGGAACGCCAACAACGGTATGAGCGTCTGTCCAACGTAACCTACGAAGAACTGCTGGAAGACCGCCTGGCCTACGGCTCCCCAGACACAGTCGCCAAGAAGCTGAAGAACCTGATTAGCGAGTTAGGACTGGCCGGCGTGATTATGGAGCCCAACGTGGGCGGCCAGCTAACCGAACAGCAGGTGCTGAACTCCATTCGCCTCTATGGTGAGGAGGTTGCCCCGCAACTGCGGAAGTAACCAACAACGACAAGTCAATTGACGTAGAAGCCCCCTGACTTATCATCAAGGGGCTTTGTTTATTGTCGCACGCAGTCATTGCCAAAGGAGCGACCAAGCGGATATGATGGACTTACACGTTTAGGAGTTTATTTGTCCAAACGCATGACCGTCATCTTCGAAGATGAGGCGCTATACACGGCCTTGAAAGTGGAAGCGGCGCGAAAAGGCCGCCACGCCAAGGACATTATTGCCGAGGCCCTCACTGAGTGGTTGGAGGCCAGAGAAGACGAGGAGTTGCAGGCCAACTTGGCCGACGCGCGCGGCGAATGGGAGCAACAAGGCGGCGTTGAGGCTAGGGAATTTTTCCCGCCCGCTTCTGGCTGAACCTGGAGACCGACTACCAGATAACCAGGGCGTTGATTAAGCGAAAACTGGAGACGCCTTGATGCCAACGCCGGTGGGCTTATGAGCTACGAGATAGATTCCTTTGAGGAGTGGTGTAGAAACTCCTGGGGAAAACCAACCAGAGGCCACCAAGAACTCCTGAATAGTAAAACCCCACGCATATTCGACGCTTGGAGTTTTACCGATCTATCGTCTCGTCTCAAAGTTCATATAGCCGAAAAATTAATCATTGAGTCATGCAGTCACATGGGCGGCTTTGCAGACTCGGGCGATGTTGGTCAGTCCATTCTTAACTTCGGCAGAGAGTTCAGCGGAAAAGGAACTGGATTCAACGGACGCCGGGTGCAGCCCATAAAAGCCGCATTGCTCTTGATCGCTCATCTTGAATTTAGCTCTGCCTTGCCATCCGACAGAGATGACTTCAGCCAAGTTAGGGCGGGTGGAGGAGCAATGGCCGCCATGTACCTCTTGGCTCAGCTAGAGTTTCTATGCCGAGTGAACGGACGTTATTTGTCAGCGAATGGAACCGTAATACGCCCCATACCTAAACAGCTAAGGCTCAAAGCAGGCATTAATCAGAGAAAACCTAAAAGCGTCAACCGAATCAATCAGGCATTTACTATCTACCTGTACCGAAACCAAGCAAACTTGGCAAAGCGGCTAAGAAGTCTAGACACCAAATTAAGGTTGGAAGAACGACTAGATAGTATCAGAAACCCTGTAATGCATGGGGAATTACCTGATCCATCGGTAGAAGCAAACTTCCTGGCATTGTTTATCGCGATGTTTTACTACTCGGATAGCATTGCTGAGTAAATGGAGGTAGGCTAAACGGTCCCTGCAGATTTCAGAGGGGTTGGTGGAGCTGGAGGGAATCGAACCCTCTACCTCTTCAATGCCATTGAAGCGCTCTCCCAAATGAGCTACAGCCCCACGATTTGTTTTTTGCCGAGAGCCTGGTGGCCCAAGCCCTCATCCTCCCCGATGTAATCGGGGCGCTCTCCCAAATGAGCTACAGCCCCCCACAAAGAGGAGCGGTGCCCGCAGGCACCGCTCCATAAATATACCAAAACCATAGCTGGCGCGCAATAGGCAATCTAGCCTTTGTGGGCGAACTTCACCACGGTTCGGCCCGTGCTGCCCTCGTAAGGCTCCACAACGTAGATGTCTTTATGCGAGTCCACCCAGATGCCGTGGCAGGATCGGTGGGTCAGCGAACCCCATTGGGTCAGCATCTCCCCTTCCAGAGTCAGGATGCTGACCAGCCCCCCGTTGTGCTCAGCGACGTAGACAATGTCGTCGTCATCGACGTAGATCACCGCCGGGCCAATCAGCTTGCTGGGCCAGGTGGCCAGATGCGCGCCTTCCTGGTCGAAGACCTGCACCCGGTCGTTCTCCCGGTCGGCGATGAACAGACGCCCTTTCCGGTCGATCCAGCAGCCATGAGGCAGGTTGAATTGTCCGGGGCCGGAGCCAGGGCCGCCCCAGGACTTGATCAGCGTGCCGTCCGGCGCAAACTTGTGCACCCTAGCGTTGGCGTAGCCGTCGGCGATGAAAATCTCGCCAGCGTCGTTGACCGCGATGCCCGCCGGCATGTTGAAGGGGTCGCCGCCGTGGGTCACCAGCGACCAGCCGTTGGAGCCGAAGTCGGTGTTGTCGGCGCCGGTATCCGAGCGGAATCCCTTCTCGCCAATGGTCTGGAGCAGCTTGCCCTCTTTGGTGAACTTCATGATCTGGCCGTGGTTGCGCTCCACCACCCAAACATCGTCGTTCTTGTCCACGATGATGGCGTGGGGAAAGGCGAAAATTCCCGCGCCCCAGGAGTTCAGATAGTTGCCTTCCCGGTCAAAAATCTGAACCGGATGGTCCAGGTTTCGATTGAAGCAGTAGACATGGTCTTGGGAATCGCCGTACACCGCCGCCGCTGGCATCGCCTGACCCGCGGGTGGCTTGGCCCAGTCGGTGTGCATCTCATAGGTATATTTACCGCTGCCGACAGTAGTAGTTGTAGTCATAGCTTATTCCTCCTCGTTAGGCTGGTGCGATTATTGCAGTAAAACGTTCGCTGGTCAATTCGATAGTGGCGGTGGATCAGTTGTCGCACTACTCATCCCCCTTGGACTTTGCCCTCTGTCCCCAAGCCGCACCAATTGCTAGGCCGAGGGCTATCCCAAGGCCAATGTTGTCAACAGCCGCCCCAAAGGCCACCCCTAAAGCGATTCCCACTCCTATGTACTTGCCGATGTACTTGTGGGTATCCTTTCTCCCTTTCTGCGGTTCTGGAGAATCTTCCATTGATCCTCCATGATTAGAATTGGTTAGAACGCCCCAATTCCCGGCGTCTTTACCCGCAGACTGTACAGCGAATTCCCGCCGGTGATGTACAAAGTGCGCATATCCGTCCCGCCAAAGGCCACGTTGCGAGCGCCATCCGGTACTCTAATCACCCCCAACTTCTCTCCCTGGGGAGAAATGACCCAGATACCGCCGGAGCCACTGGCGAACACGCGCCCAGCAGTGTCCACCTTCATGCCGTCGGGCACGCCCGGTTCAGCCGAAGCCATGTCGATGAAAACGCGGCTATCGCCCAATGAACCATCTGGCGCGACATCAAAGGCCAGCAGGCGGCGGTTGGGGCAGAACTCGCCCTTGGCCTCGCGCTCAAAGTCGGCTTCCTCAGCCCTACTGATGGCCACGTACAAAATAGACTCGTCGGGCGACAGGGCCAGCCCGTTGGGGTAGACGCACTGGTCGGTGGCCAGGTGCAACTGTCCTTGCGGGTCGATGCGGTATACTCCGGCAACGTCCATCTCCCGCAGCGCTGGCTCCAGGCGCAGGGAAGGATCGGTGAAGTAGATACTGCCATCGGAACGGCAGATAACATCGTTGGGCTTGTGGAACCGCTTCCCCTGCCAGCGGTCGGCGATGATGGTCACCTTGCCGCTGGCGTCCATCCGGGTGATACACCGACGGTCACTTTCGCACATGATCAGGTTGCCCTGGCGATCAAGCGTACAGCCATTGCCGCCGCCGGTCTCCTCCCGAGCAATGGTGGAAACCTTCTTTGCTGGGTCCCAGCGCACCAACTGACTGCGAGCAATGCTGACAAAGGTCAGGTAGCCATCGCGATGCCACAGCGGGCCTTCGGTATGATCCTGGTTGCCGTCTAGCAGTTCCGGTTCGGTGGATTCAAGAATATTCGACAAATCTTCAGGCATGATGAACGTTCTCCTGTCGGTAATTTGCTTGGCGGGATTATACCAACGGCACCGGGTGGTGTATATCTAGCTACATTAGCACCTGGCTAATCTCCGGCACATCATACTACTGAGAATATCTGGCCGTACCGACCTACAATGATATGCGCTGCACAAGCGCAGACTACCCGCAAGGACAGGAGAGCATAGTTTGGCGAACCAGAACTACGACCTGATTATCATCGGCGGGGGCTCCGCCGGGTTGACCGCCGCCGGATTCGCGGTGCAGCTTGGCAAAAAAGTCGCCCTGGTGGAGAAAGACCGGCTGGGCGGTGACTGCACCTGGACCGGCTGCGTGCCCAGCAAGGCCCTGGTCAAATCGGCCAAAGTCGCCCACGACATGCGCCACGCCAACCGGTACGGGGTCGGCCCGGCTGAGCCAGTGATCGACATTCGCGCCGTGTTGGACCACGTGCGCTCAGTGGTCGATCAGGTCTATCAACCCGAATCCCCGGATGCTCTACGTGCCGAAGGCGTGGACGTTCATCTGGGGCAAGCCAGTTTTGTTGACCCGCACACAATTACAGTGGGCGAGGCGCGTCTATCCGCCCACCGATTTTTGATCGCCACCGGCGCACACCCGTTCATCCCGCCGATTGATGGCCTGGATTCGGTCGATTACCTGACCTACGAAAGCATCTGGGACTTGGAATCTCTGCCCAAACGTTTGGTGGTGATCGGTGGCGGCCCCATTGGCTGCGAACTGGCCCAAGCTTTGTGCCGCCTGGGCGCCGGAGTCACTCTACTGGAAGACGACACCCGCATTTTGCCCCAGGAAGAACCCGAAGTCTCTGCTCTGATACAGCAGCAGATGGCCGAAGACGGCGTCGAGTTTCGACTGAACTCGCGAGCGCAGCGCATCTGGAAGCAGGATGGGGAGATACATATCGTCGCCGGAGGGCAGGAGTTAACCGGCGATGCCTTGCTATTGTCGGTGGGTCGCCGTCCGACGGTTGATGGTCTGGACTTAGAGCAAGCAGGTATCGAGTACAGCAGTCGGGGAATAGCGGTCAACGATCAACTGCGCACCAGCCAGCGGCACATCTACGCCGCCGGAGACTGCACCGGCGGATATCAGTTCACCCATTACGCCGGATTTCAGGGGTTCATGGCGGTGCGCAACGCCCTGCTGCCCGGCGCGGCCACGGCGGTGCTGGATCGAGTGCCCTCAGCCACCTTCACCGACCCAGAAATCGCCCACGTGGGTTTGACCGAGGCTCAAGCTTCCGAGAAATACGGAGACGGTGCAGTGGTCTGTAGCTGGCCAATGGAGCGGGTAGACCGGGCGATTACTGAAGGAGACACTGCCGGATTTATCAAAATAGTCCACCGGCCCGACGGCACTATCCTGGGTGTCACCATTGCCAATAGTCGGGCCGGCGAGATGATTCAGGAATGGATTCTAGCAATGGACCGGCGAATGAAGATCGGCGAACTGGTCAACTCTTTGCACATCTACCCCACCTACTCCATGGCCAGCCAACAGGCCGCCCTGCACATTAAAGTGGGCCAGATGCTCACCGGCACTTCGGGGCGGATAATTCGAGGGCTGGCCAGATTAATGCGGTAATTATTTTCAGTGTGCCCTCAACTATGCTTTGGTAGAGAGACAACGAGAGAGACAACGAGAGAGACAACGTTGCATCATGAATCCCCTGATCAGACTGCCCCGGTCGTCGTAAAGATGGACTCACTGAAATCGCTCACAACCCTCTAATTCTTTTGACCTGGTCGGCAAATTAGGGTATGAGCGTATAATTGTCTGACAGAAGGGGGCCAAATGACAGAACAACCCGACCCAAATCTTGCCGACAATGAGCGGTTATGCCCAGAGTGCGCCAAAATAATTAACAAAGGCGCGGTAATGTGCGTCCACTGCGGAGCGCCGCTAACCCCCATCACGCCAGCAACCGGCTCACCAACCGCCAAATCCGGGTCAGGCATTGACCCGAACGTTGCCGCGGCTCTGAGCTATCTTTTCACCTGGGTGACCGGGATCATATTTTTACTCGTTGAGAAGGACGATTACGTGCGTTTCCACGCCAAGCAGACGATAGCCTTTGGCGTAGCCACTTGCGCTATCTGGATAGGGCTTTCCGTATTCTTCGCGGTGGTGGCTTTCCTGCCCATTATCGGTGGAATTATCGCGGGTTTACTGGCTGCTTTAGTCTGGTTCTTTTTTGGCGTCGGATTCCTGATAATTTGGATCGTCCTGATGGTCAAGGCCTACCAGGGCCAGCGCTACAATCTCCCGATTATTGGTGATTTCGTAAAGAACTGGAACCCCCGGTAGGCTCACTCAGTGCAAGTTGCTGCTAGAACACCGCTATGGGGTTCACCGGAGAGCCGGTGGTGTTGTGCAGTCGTAGCGGCCCAATGGACACCATGAACTGCCAGCGGTTTCGCTCACGGCAAGCCTCCGCCACATCGTCCAGGTTGGCATTATCCAGAATCCACAGGCCCATGGCGGTGATACCCACCTGGTGAATCGGCTGCATCACCTTGGGATACTGGGCAGGGCTGACATCATTGCCGGTGTCCGAACCCATGACCGCAATTCCCCGCTCATGAAATAGCGGCAGGCAGGCCGCCTGACAAGCGGTCGAACCGGCGGCGCGGTCCACCGGGCCTTCGACGTTGCGCCGATGCAGTTGCCCGGTGCGAATCAGCAGAATATCGCCTTCCTCGACCTTAAAGCCGCAGCGTTCTTCTGCCGCCAGGATATCCTCCGGCGTAACACCTTCACCACGCTCCAGCCACTCTACGCCGCGAATCATGGGCACATCCACCAGCACGCCCCGGCTGATGAAGCCATTCTTGGCGGCCACCACCGAGCAAACAGTTGCGCCCAGGTTGGTGGAGACCAGGTGGGCTGGTTTGCCGTTGTAGGTTTTGCCTTCCCAGAAAAAATGGGCCAGGCTGTCGACGTGGGTTACGGCGTAACCATGAAAAACCATGCCGATGTAGTCGGTAGCGGCGGCGTTGGGACGGCTGGTGACTTTGTCGCCGCTGGCCCAGCCTTCGCCGCTCTCCACCATGTAATGCACCGGCGGGCTGGGAACATCGACGGTGGCGTCCCACATAATGTCCCGGGCCAGAGAAACGGAAACGCCTTCCTGCACGGTGGCCAGAGCGCGCTTGGTCTTTTCTGGAGTGATCAGATTGGGCGTACCCAACTCATCATCGTCGCCCCACCTGCCCCAGTTGGACAGTTTTTTGAAATAACCGAGAACTTCCTCTTCGGTTGGAATTTGGGCTGGCATAAACATCTCCTCAAGGTAATTCTATTTAAAACCAATACTGGGGATACCGCCGGTCTCGAGCTAGATTATTAACCAATAACGCGACAATCAGCAATACCACCGCACCCAGTCCAGCGGGTGCCAACACATACCAGAAACCGAGTTGATGTACCTGGCCGCCGCCAATAATGGCAATCAGGGCGGTGGCCCCTCCCGGCGGATGCACCGTGTTCGTGAGAATCATGGCGACTATAGAAAAGGAAACTGCCAGTGCAGCAGCGGCCCAGCCGGTGCCCAGCAAAAGAAAGCAAGCTACCCCAATGACACCGGAGAGCATATGCCCCCCTACTAGGTTTTTCGGCTGAGACAGAGGGCTGTCGATGACTCCGTACACCAGAACGGCGGAGGCCCCAAAGGAGCCAATAATCAAAGCAGTATCCCACGGTTCAAAAAACCTGGACGATAAGTAAGCGCACAAACCGATGGCCAACGACGAACCCAGCCAAGCCCAGGAAGAGTTCTTCAGTTTTTCGATAAAGGGCGTATCTTCTATGATTCTCCGGCTATCGCCCTTCATTTTGGCTAGATAACCCATGAACCCTTTGCTCGGCCGCCCCGTGGAATCCACTCAATCACCCTTACCTGGCAAAACTTCGGCCCGGATGATAGTTCTAGGCAACCATCTTTCCCGCACCGAGGGGAATTATGCTACGTCCGAACGCTTTACGCAATAAACATACCAGTGTGGGTCAAAGCGGACAGCTAATAACCGGAGATGTCGCCAAGCAACTACCCGAATAGTCGGCCACATGGTTTGGAATGCATGGTGCCAGGTTAATTTCTGAAGGCCCAGGAGATTTTCTCACCCTGGCCCATTCATTATTGTCCATCGGTTTCGCATTTCTAATGTTCATGTTACGCACACCCGTCCCAAATAATCCTTGTCACCAGCCACGCTGTATGTTAGGCTGAGTATCGAAAATATGAGCCTGGAATTACTTCCCGACGAGATTAATTGCTATGCGATGTGACATTTGCTTAAAGGCCGGCATGTCCGGCAACAACGTTAGCCACTCCAACCGCCACACCAAGACTCGGTTCAAGGCCAACGTCCACAAACAGACTTTGCTGATCAAGGGCAAGGTACAGCGCGTGAAGATTTGCACCCGCTGCCTGCGTACCGTGAACAAGCCCCCCCGCGCGGTCAAGGCACGTACCTTGATGATTAGAGCGGCGGCTGGTTAATCTCCGGCGTTAAGTCCCCGGATGCTGGTTCGCATCCGGGTCATTGCCTGGGACACGGATTCTTGAACGTTGAAGATAGCTGTTCCCGCCACCAGAATAGTTGATCCGGCGCGCACTGAATCCTGCGCCGTGTGATCAGCTTTGATTCCGCCATCCACTTCAATTTGTGCCGCGTAGGCATTCTCCTCAATAATCCGGCGCAACCGCTTGATCTTGTCCAATGCCGCCGGTATAAAAGATTGGCCGCCATATCCGGGATTCACCGTCATCACCAGCACTATGTCGAGAAACTGAAGCACCTCTTCAATGGCCGACACGGGGGTGCCCGGGTTGATGGCCACTCCAATCTGCCTCCCGGCCTCCTTCACGTAGGACACGGTGCGATGCAAATGACCGCAGGCTTCGGCATGGACAATGATCTGATCGCTGTCAGCTTTCATGAAACTGGGCAACAGACGGTCCGGCTCCTGAATCATCAAGTGGATGTTCAGCGGCAAGTGAGTCGACCGGCGCACCGCATCCACCACCACTTCGCCAAAGGAAATGTTGGGGACGAACCGACCGTCCATTATATCAACATGAATCAGGTCGGCCCCGGCTTCGGTCGCGTCTTTCACCTGCTGGCCCAGTCTGGCAAAGTCGGCGGCCAGCACCGAAGGCGCAATCTGTATGTGCGACTCAGAGGCCATCGGTATTATCCCTGAGGATTTGTTTGGCTTGTTCCAGCCCTTCCGCCACTCGCTTGGGCGCAGTCCCGCCCGGGTTGTCTCTAGCGGCCACCGACGATGCCGCGCTGATCTGATAAACGTCCTGCTCAAATGATGCGGAGAACTTCCGGTATTCATCCAACGAGATTGACTGCAAATCGGTGCTTCTCTCCTCGCAGTAGCGGCACAAGTCGCGCATCACTCCGTGCGCCTCCCTAAATGGCACCCCCCGGCCCACCAGATAATCGGCCAGGTCGGTCGCCAGCATATAGCTTTCCCCGGACAGGCTGCTCACCCGTTCGACATCCAGCGTCAGACCCGGCAGCATGCCCTGATATACCTTCAGAGTCGCCAACAGCGTATCAACCGTGTCAAAGAACCCTTCCTTGTCTTCTTGAAGGTCTCGGTTATAGGTTAGGGGCAGACCTTTCAGCACCGTGAGCAGGCCCATCAAATTACCGTAGACGCGCCCGGTCTTGCCCCGGGCAATCTCGGCAAAGTCGGGGTTCCGCTTTTGGGGCATGATGCTGCTGCCGGTGGTGAATTCGTCGGCCAGCCTGATGAAGCCGAACTCCCGGCTGGACCAGATTACAATCTCTTCTGACATTCTGGAAAAGTGCATCATGCACGTGGCGGCGGCGAATTGGAACTCCAGAGCAAAATCCCGATCAGATACAGCGTCCATACTGTTGGCGCTGACTTTACTGAACCCCAATTGTTGCGCGACGAACTCGCGGTCGGTGGGGTAGGGCACCCCGGCCAGCGCACCACTGCCCAGGGGTAATACATCGGTCCGACGATAGCAGTCGCTGAATCTGCCCACATCGCGTTGCAGCATCTGGAAGTAGGCCAGCAGATGGTGGGAGAAAAGCACTGGCTGAGCCCGCTGCAAGTGAGTATACCCAGGCATGATTACGCTGCTGTATTGCTCGCACAGTCCCACCAGAGCCTGTTGCACTCCCCGCAGGTTGGCCAGGGTATCCTTGATAACTTCCTTGGTGTACAGTCGCAGGTCCAGCGCAATCTGGTCATTGCGGGAGCGACCGGTGTGAAGCCGACCGGCGGTGGGGCCAATTAGCTGGGCCAGCCGCCGCTCAATGTTCATGTGCAGGTCTTCCAGCGAGGCATCCCAGGGAAATTTTCCCGATTCGATCTCCTCTTGAACCGCAATCAAACCCTGGACAATTTGTTCGGCATCTTCCGGAGAAATGATCCCCTGCTGGGACAACATCCGAACGTGAGCTTTCGAGCCAGTTATGTCCTGACGGTAGAGCCTTTTGTCGTAATGGATTGAAACGGTGTAGTTGCTGTAGTCAGTCATAGGGTGCGAACGTACGGGATCAAATTATCGGGACTGGATGCCTTGCTCGGCCAGCCACCGGAAATAGGCCTGATTGGCCTGAGATGCTGCGGACAACGCCGCTTCATATTCGCGGAACAAGTCCTCTGGATAGTCCATTGTGCATTTGGCAAAATTGTCTTGCAGTATTTTTTGCAGAATACTGATCCGCTCCTGCTCGGCATCAATCCAAGCCCGGCCCAATTTCTGGTGCTCTTCAACCAGGTTTCTGGTGCCCAAAGCCATGTTCAATCTCCCTGGTTAACTAAGTTTCCCGCTGGCCGAACCGCCGTTCAGTGTAACACTATGCTTCGGCGGCGCGGATACCTAGTTCCCCTGAGACCCGGCTTCCAGGTAGGCGAAGCTAGCCGAGAGGTTGTCGAACACGTCCTCGTGGGAAGGTATTTCCATGATTGCCTGCCCTTGATATCCCTTATTCTCCAGCACGTGGAGCATGCTGATACAGTCCAGATCGCCGGTGTCTACCGTCGGGTGGGGTTTACCGTCCCGCGCTTGCTTGAAGTGGACAATTTTGATCATGTCCAGAGGCAACGCATCCAACTCCGCGATCGGATCAGTGTCGGGGAAACGTCGCAGTTGGTTGGTTGGGTCGGGACACAGGCCCAAAAATTTGCCCTCGGCTTCCGACAGCCGCGAACGAATTTCGTTGACCAACAATGCCATGCTGCCAATGGGCTGAGCCGAGTTTTCCATGGAAAGGATCACGCCTTGGCTGGCCGCTTCCCGGGTCAGTTCAACCAACCCCAGGGCGGTCTCTGGTATATCGGCGGGTTTCTCCCATATCTGGTCAAAGGAGCTGGGGTCAACTGTGCGCAGATGGGGGCTGCTGCCGCCCACCAGCTTGGCCCCTTCCAGGGCCGACTGAAAATACGCGCCCTTGGGGTCAATCTGCTGGCTGAGGCACGGCATCGCCATCGCCAGGTCAAAAGTCAACTGAGGAAACCCGTCTACCAGGGTCTGCATCTTTGACAAAACAGGACGCCAATCATTGCCCTCGCCTTGTTCGTAAGCACCAAGGCAGGTCTGCCTGAGCTCAACGTGCCCGGAGCCCTGTTCTTGGGCCTGTTTCACCAGATCGGCTAAGTCTTGGTTGGCCAACTGTTGTCTCCAAGAGTTAGATATGGCACCAAATATCATGGCATCACCTTCTTCTAATTACCCAATCTTCTAATTACCCAATTGCTGACGTGTTTACGCTGACTATACTCCTATTGGGGCCGACCCTTCAATACTCAGCTTTGGTGAACCCTATATATGGAGTACGCGTGTTGGCCCCATCAGTGGCCCAGCAAGAACTTGAGCAATCAGATTCGCTGCCTATACCCACAATGACCCTTTGTTTGCTAGAATGTATCTTTGATCCAATCGATATAACCTCAGCCCAAATAGCCCCAGCAGGACAGCCGACGGGAGGTCTGGCATGACACAACAGCTTCACCAACAGAATTGCACCGCCTGCCGCCGGGATTCGCCCCAGGTGACCGACCATGAAATCACCCAGCTTAAGCCATCTATCCCCGATTGGGAATTGTTAATTGAACAGGAAATTCCCAAACTGGACCGGACTTTCAAGTTTCGAAACTTTGAGCAAGCCATGGCCTTCACCAACGCTATCGGTCTGCTAGCCGAAGCTGAAAACCACCACCCTAAGATCACCACCGAGTGGGGCCGGGTGGGAGTGACCTGGTGGACTCACAAGATCCGCAACCTCCATCAAAACGACTTTATAATGGCCGCCAGAACCGACCAGGTATACCGAGAGATGGCTCCCACCGAGGATTAGCTGTTTTGAAGGGCTTCGGTGTTAATCAAAGTATTCCTGATTCGATTTATTTAGTACCCAAACACAAGTGTTTAGCGCAAATATGGTCCAAGCATCACAATCCTACCTGCTAGACGACGAAATCAAAGACGCCTGCGCGCATTTTTTGGAGCAGGTCAAACTGTTGCTGCCCCTGGACGCTTTAACTGTGGTACTGCTGAACCACGAGGAATCTACCGGCCGGGTGGCTTTTTCTTGGAAATCTGCGTCAAGGAGTGAAGTTTCACCAAGCACAACACTAGAATTTCCCATTCGTGGCAATTATGGTGCGCTGGGTTCGGTGTTAGTGCGCGCCCCTATTCCCACCGGGTTCACCGCCCCACAAAATCGGCTGGTCATTGACCTTTTAAACATGCTGGCCGTGCGTTTGGAGAACATTCAACTGCGCCAACGAGTCCAGTCAAAAGATCAAGAAATGAACCTGGTGGATGAGATTGCCGGGATTGTTACCTCAATCGAAAACAACTTGGAAGACCTCTTCAATCGACTGTCTGATTGCCTCGGCAAGGCAATTGGTTTCGACCAGGCTCTCCTGTCATGGATAGCGTCGGGCCAGCCCGATTATCGTATTGACACCCTCCAAACTATCAACTATTCTGCATCCGCCGAGCAATTTAATGGCGGCACCGACTTATTGTCCAGACTAACTGTACCGCTCAGCCACTACGGTGCCGTCATCGGGTCGTTGGAGCTACGCAGAAAAAGTTGGCCCTTCAGCGCTAAGGAACGGGACCTGCTACACCAGGTCGGCAACCAGATCGCTCCGGCAGTTTATAACGTCGGACTCCACCAACTCACCATGCTTCAAGCCTTCCAGCTACAGCAGAAAACTAAGGGTGGTGCCAGATCTCAGGAATCGCGCACAGATGGCTCGACCCAATATGCGGAGCCGATGGTGGACTTGGCTCACGCTCTGTACTCGCCGCTGACTTCAATCAAAGGTTACACCTGTTCTCTGCTCCAACCAAGTAGCGATTGGCCGGAAGAAGTTCGGCAGGAGTTTCTCAGAACAATAAATCAGGCTGCCGATCGTCTGAACCGGGCGATTAGGGATTTGGTGCTGCCAACCCAGCAGAATCTCTCATGCCAGGTAGATAGCCAGCCGGAAACCCGTGTCCAAGAAATTTTCCGGCTGCTAGAACTGGAACTATCCGGCGCGGTGACCGCAAGCGGTGTCAAATTCATCTGCGACCCGAAACTGCCGAAAATGTCTATCGATTCTCAGATCGCAGAGAGCGTCATTCGGCACCTGGTCGATTGCGCCACGGCATACACCGTAAGTCCAGCAAAATTGCGGGTGAGGGCAACATCAGATCATCAGTCTGTGACGATCTCGGTGGAGTTTACGAAACAGCCAGACCAGCCCTCAATTGAGAGCAACTTAGGGGATACCGACTTACGGGAAAGCGACTTGCGGGTAGTGGTCTGCCGCAAAATGCTGAACTCCGCTGGAATAACGCTCAACGTGGAAAGGCTGGGCGCTGACGCGGAGCGGTTGTGGTTTCAAACGCCAGTGGCTCAAAAATCAGATGGCGGCGCTCCCAGACCGGTTAAAGAGCGGCAAGCTTGAGAACTAATTTTACGAATTAAGGAACAGCCAGGCCATAGAACCCAGGTCGAATTCAATGCGGCGGAAGCTCTCAGCGTGGGCCAGGCCCACCTTCTCTCCTTGATTGGCAGTACCAGTCCTGATTCGTTCGATGCGTTCCTCGGGAGTCCGCCTGGTCATCTGGCTGGCATGAGCGCTCAGGGAGTCGGCCTTCATTTCCAGGTAGCCATCGACATCGACAAATACATCCGGGCTTTCCGATCCCCAAAGGAAAGCCTCCTTGACCATATGCGGCTGTAATCCTTCTTCTTCAATCTGGCCGGGGAAATGCAGATGGCTCCAGGCGTAGGAGTAGGCGGCGTCCAGGGCCACCTGACCGCTCATCCGGTGATCACGATGGGTGTGGCTGATGCTACGGTAGGGGTCGATACAGAAGATTATGTCAGGCCGATGGCGGCGGATTTCTCGCACCACCTGCCCTCGAAACTTCTGAGTATTCTCCAGGGTGCCGTCCGGGTAGGCCAGGAACACCACATCTTTAACCCCCAGCACTCTTGAGGCATCGCGCTGCTCCCGCTCCCGTATCACGGCCAATTCAGCCGGGGCAATCTCCCGGTCGGCGGTGCCCTTATCGCCGTTGGTACACATCAACACCACCGCCTCGGTACCCGACTCCTTGATCCACTTGGCCATCGTCGCGCCGCAGCCGCCCTCGGCGTCGTCGGGATGGGGAGTGACCACCAATATCCGCTGAGGTGGTTCGGTTATAACTTCCATAATTACAGTAGTTCCCCTACGCAGTGTTGTTAAAAGGCCCATTCCCCAGGCAATCTTTGCCAAGAAGAAACAGTTCAGGGTTGGGATTCGTCGATTACCAAGAAGATTATAACCTACATCGCCTGGCCCAGCCTGTCAGTATCAAATAGGGGAACCCTCAGTTACCAAAGGGTTCCCCTAAAAGCCGCCCAGGTGGACGCGGGTTGGATTTGCGACTACAGGTGGAACACCACCATCTTTAGCTCGGTCATCTCCTCAATGGCATAGCCGGGGCCTTCCTTGCCCATGCCGCTGTCCTTCAACCCGCCGTAGGGCATCAGGTCGGCCCGCCATTG
>MUCJ01000012.1 GCA_002816715.1 SAR202 cluster bacterium Casp-Chloro-G3
GCCCTCTTGTACAGATACGAGTGATGGGTTCAGAGGAGCGATTTTCTGCCGATACGCGGGGTCGAATTGCCATAATTAGAATTGCTGGAACCAAGGCCAATGTCATTCAATCGTACGGCTGGCCATCACCTCGACTTTACTCCGCTCAGCCACCACTATCTCTCAGTTAGAGGGATGGCTGAGCGATAGTGGCAGCAGAGTTAATTGCTCCGTACGGTTCGACCCTAACTGGAAGATCGGCCCGGGGCGGCGAACCCTCGGCTCCGGGGATGCCGATTAGCGCCCGCGCCGCCAGCAGGACGAGGACGCCCTGGGCTTTGAGATGGGGCCGGCCGTGAATCTGGCGCATTGCCACGATTGGGACTGTCCTGACTAGAAGAAGCGGCAGGGCGAGCGCTTCGCTGGGGAGCGTTGCCCACCTCACTGAACGGCTGCCGGTCTCGCGCCTGGGGTGGTCGGCTGCCCGGCCTTCCCGGTACGTACCGACGCGGTGCGGCACCATTGGGACGCCCCCCGTTTGCTGCCGGTTGTCCTGGTCGAGCCTGTTGCGAGAACTGGTTCTCCGGAGAGAAGTGGCCGTAGTCAAAGCCTTCCAAAGTTCTGCGCTCAATGCGGGATTTCAGTGCGCGTTCCACGGCGCGAACGGTCAGGCCATCGTCGGGGGTGGCCAGGGTGAAGGCTTCGCCAGTGTGCAAAGCGCGGCCCGTGCGCCCAATACGGTGGGTGTAGGCGTCCACGGTGTCGGGAATGTCGAAGTTGATCACGTGGCTCACTTCCGAAACGTCGATGCCGTGGGCGGCGATGTCAGTGGCCACCAGCATGTCGTACTTGCCCCCTCGGAACCCATCCATTGCACTTTGACGGCGGCTCTGAGAGAGGTTGCCCTGGAGTTCGGCTACTCGATAGTTGTTGACCTCCAGCTCCCGGGCCAAGGTTTTGGCGCGGTGTTTGGTGCGGGTAAAGATCACCACTTTGCCGGTGGGGGTTTGCTGCAAAAGGGCCAGCAGCAGTTTTCGCTTTAGTCCTTCCGGCACCGGATACAGAGCATGGGAGACGGTGGGTGCCGGGGCGTTGGCTTCAATCTGTACCGTGACCGGATCAGTCAGAATGTTCTGAGTCAACTGACGGATTTCCGTGGGCATGGTGGCTGAGAACAGCAAGGTTTGACGCTGGGTGGGCAGCTTTTGGATCACTCTCTTGACGTCGGGCAAAAAGCCCATGTCGCACATAGTGTCCGCTTCGTCCAACACCAGCACTTCAACGTGGGACAGGTCAATGTTTCGATCGTTGAGGTGGTCCAGCAGCCGACCCGGACAGGCGACCATGATCTCTGGCCCTCGACGCACCGCGGCCAACTGGGGGCTTTTGCTGACTCCTCCGTAAATGGCCACGCTTCTGACACCGGTATGCCGGCCCAGATCGGCGCTGGCCTGATGAATCTGCTCGGCCAGCTCCCGAGTGGGGGCCAAAACCAATGCGCGTATTTTGCGGCTGGGGTTCTGCATTAGCCGCTGGAAGATTGGCAGGAGAAAGGCGGCGGTTTTGCCGGTGCCGGTCTGGGCCAGGCCGAGCAAGTCCTTTCCTTGGAGAACCACCGGAATGGCCTTCTCCTGAATGGGCGTGGGGGTGGTAAAACCGGCCCGTTTCACTCCGTCCAAGATACGGGTATCTAGGGAAAACGTGTCAAAACTCAAGCTATATGCTCCTTAGACTCCATTGAGCCAAGTAACACGCTTAGCCCGATGATAGTTAGAAAATGTTGGTACCTAGTTTGGCACCTAGTATTGAAATCTACCGGTGCAACCAACCGGGGGTGTCTACCGAGGATAGCCGGGGGAGTTCAATCTGCCTATAGTATATCAGGTATTGCAACGGACGGAGTAACGCCGCCAATACTCAGTTCTGAGTTTACATCGAGCTTTATGACCGATCTTCACAAATTCAGCAGGGCAATCGCATCTCCTCAAAATCAGACAGACAGCTATCAACTCCTGTGATGTCCGAGCCGTAATGGCCAAATTCGTCATTCCGGCGAAAGCCGGAATCCAGGGAATGAAACTGGACACCGGCTTTCGCCGGTGCGACGATGGCCCCCCTACGGGGTAAGATGCGATTGCCCTGACAAATTCAGGAGCACTACTTGCCCTGATCATGCTCAGGCAATCCGCGCACACACCGATTCTAAAAATCAATGGTCAGCGAGTCCCCGGCCCGCCAGCGAAGCTCGCGAAACTTGTTGTCCTTGGGCGCTTCAAACACCATCCAGCCATCAAGTCCAAAATCCTTCTTGAGTTCAAATGCCTTGCTGGTTCCGTCTTCAAAGGTCTGATTCCACAAAAAAACAATGGAGCGTTCTCGGCCGGGGTTCTCCGGCGCCGAGACTTCTTCAACTCGATCGTTGACATTTATCGGGCGATAAGTTCCTCTCAAGAAATCCCGCAGCTCGGCGGCTTGACTGTCGATGTTGACGATGGCGCTGGTCGCGGTGTGGTTTTCGACCTTCAGACGCAGCAAAACCAACTCCAGATCGTCAGAGGATGGAGCTATCCGATAGTGGCGGGTCACCTGATTGGTATCGATAGTTGAGTAGCTTAACTCTGGAAGCCGCTCCAGAGTGACTACGTTCACATCCAGAGTTCTGCCTCGATAATATTTGCCGAAAGCGGGTGAGGCTTCCGAGCAAGCTGCCGAGGCTAGGGCTAACAATAATAACATTGGGACGAATACGGATAAGAACCTGGATTTACTCACGTTTTTGGCCTCTAAGCTCCTAATTGATCGCTATTTACCCATTATTCGCATGGGGCGACGTGACCGATTAAACACGAACCGATCTATTAATCAATCAATCTCCTAATCAGCAGTAGAAAGAGTAGGCAACTGCCGCAGTTGATACACCAGGTCAACCAGCACTTTCAGCAAATAATCGACCTCTGCCTCAGTATTTTCCTTACCCAAAGTGATGCGAAGGCTACCCCGGGCCAACTCCGCAGTCTGTCCCAACGCCAACAGCACGTGGGAAGGTTCCAAAGAACCGGAACTGCACGCGCTGCCGCTGGAAGCGGCTATCCCAGACATGTCCAGCCCCAGCAGAATCGGCTCGCCTTCCACCCCTTCAAAGGAAAAATTAACGTTGTTGGGCAACCGCAGCGTAGGGTGTCCGTTGAGTCGAGTGTCGGGTATTTCAGCCAAGACTCTCCCAACAATCCGGTCACGAAGCATAGTGCAATGCGCGCTGTTCTCGGCGCGGGCTGAATCAGCCAGGTTCAACGCCACTGACAAGCCCACTATGGCCGCAATGTTCTCCGTCCCGGAACGTCGCTCCCGTTCCTGACCGCCGCCCAAGATCAAGGGCAAGAACGGCGTTCCTCTACGTACGAACAGCACGCCCGAACCCTTTGGCCCGTAAAATTTATGACCCGATAGGCTGAGCATGTCCACGCCCAGCGTGCGCACATTCAGATCAAGGTATCCCGCCGCCTGCACGGCATCGGTGTGCATAACAATAGTGCGTTTTAATTCATCGGCACGCCGCTTGACTGCTGCGGATATATCGCTGATGGGATTGATGCTACCGATTTCGTTATTGCCATACATCACCGTGACCAACGTGGTGCGATCGGTGATGGCGTTATAAACCGATTCAGGGCTGACCATGCCGTAGTCATCCACAGGAAGGTAGGTAACCTCAAACCCCATGTTTTCCAGGTACTGGCAGGGGTGAAGCACCGCATGGTGTTCTACGCTGGAGGTGATGATATGGTTTCCCGTTTCCTGAAGAGCAGTAGCGGCACCGTGTATCGCCGCGTTATCCGCCTCGGTGCCTCCGCTAGTGAACACCACCTCGTTGGTACGGCATTGCAAAACCTTGGCGACCCGCTCTCTGGCGGTGTCCAAAGCGTGGCGGGCTTCCTGGCCTACGGTATGGACGCTGGAAGGATTTCCGTAGAGCTGGCTGAAGTAGGGCAGCATCGCTTCCAAGACTTGGGGATCCATAGCGGTGGTGCCAGCGTGATCAAGATATATGGTGCCTGGTGATACCCCTGGTGATACCATAGAAGACCTCTCAATGTTCCTGGCATCATTCTAGCACAGCCTAGCTAATAGATACGTTATAGCCTGAGCTTGGAAGGGCTGAGTGACCTTACAAACCGCTGGGCGTTGGAGCGGGTGATGAAACCCAATATAATACCGTTACGCACCACCGTAGATCGCTCCAGGTCTGCCTCATCCATTTGCTCTAGAACGTCAAAGATGGCTTCATCAGGTTCAACAATGGTCAGGTCAGACAGGGGACGCATTACTTGTGCCAATGTAGTGTAAGACCAGGCTCCCCTGGTCGCTTGCGCTAACTGACGCCGAGTCACAATTCCTTGCATCCGCCCGTCGAGCAGCACCCCGACGAAATCTTCGCCGCCGCTGAACCCCTGGGCCACTAACTTAGAGGTCAAAGGGGTCTCTCCCGGCAGGGCGCACCAATCGGTGGTCATCACGTCGGACACACGGTAAGACCTCAGCGACTCTCTCGCCTGCTCCTGCCGATAGCTCATGGTGGCCGCCACGATCAGGAATCCGCCGACCAACGATGTCCAAATAAACTGGAGTTCACCAGTCTGGAGGGCAAAGCCGATACCAATAGCCACCAAAACACCGCCAATACCCTGCCCGGCCCTGGCCGCGATCTGGGTCGCCCGCCAGTAGCTGCCGGTAATTCCCCACACAACTGAGCGGAGGACTCGCCCGCCGTCCAGGGGGAATCCTGGCAGCATGTTAAAAATTCCCAGAGACAGATTGATGATGAAGAGATTTAAAAGCAGAAAGCCCAGAGAATCGCTTAATCCTCTGGTCAAGTCCCAAAGGGCTAGCAGCAAAAGTCCCAATACTATGCTGGTCAGCGGCCCCACAATGGCGACTATAAATTCGGTAAAGGGGCGGCGTGCTTCATGGGCCAGCTGAGAAACTCCGCCAAATATGAACAGAGTTATCCCGGTGACCGGGATACCCTTGCGCACCGCCACCACGCTGTGGGAAAGCTCATGGGCCAGCACCGATAGGAAAAACAGCACTGTGGTAACGATGGCGGTCAGCCAACGCTGAGGCACTGGACCCCCGGGAAAGGCATCAGCAAATTGTCGGGACATCAGGAATATGAACAGCAGGAAGACAAAAATCCAACTGTAGTTGATTCCAATCGGTATCCCGAATATCTTGCCTACGCGGATTGATGTTCCCATATGGTTGATTGTCTCTCAAATCCCCGCTAATAAAAAGACCGTGAGCCAGATCAACTAGGCCATTAATTATCTATTACGCCAGGGACCCAACTCCAGACTCACTGGACGCCTAATGCAAACAGGAAATGGCACTTCGTTCAACAGAACTAGTGCGCCGAAATCAGTCTATGCGGCGTTCTGAAGAGGAAAAATCAGGCAGACGGTGCGGCAGCATGCGCGATTAACTTGTACACCAGTTTGGCCGCAGTATAGGAGCAAGCAGCCGGCCCTTCGTTGGGCGCCAACTCACTAACGTCAAAGCCCACAATCTTACGGGAAGACCCCACCGCGCGCAGCAGTTGAGTCACCTGCTGCCAGGTCATGCCGCCAGGCTCAGGAGTGCCAACCGCTGGCATCAGTGCAGAGTCAAACACGTCCAAATCTACGCTGATGTATACGTTAGGCCCCAGGCTCTCGACCACTTTCTGGATGTAGGAGTCATCGTTGGGAGGACTGGGAGGCCAGAAGAAGGCGGCAATAGAGTGTTGCTTCAGGTAGGCCAGTTCTTCCGGGCAAAGGCTGCGCAACCCCACCAACACCAGCGGGCACGACTCGTGGATTCTCCGCGCCCCGGAGGCGTGGCCCCAGCGGGTACCCATGTACTCGTCCCTCAGGTCGGCGTGGGCATCCAGGTAGAGCACCGATAGGTCGGCGCAAACCTCCCGGTGTGCTTGCACCGAGCCAATGGTTACCGAATGCTCTCCACCTAACACGCCGGTGATTTTTCCCTCTTGAACGTAGTGGGCCACCGCGGCTTTGACTCTTTGCGCCATCAACTCGGGACTACCCATATTAGGTTCTAACCACTGGGTGGTATGGATACCCAGAGTAGAGACATCCAGGTCAAGTTCCCAATCGTAATCTTCCAGGCCGGCGGATGCTTCGATGATCGCACTAGGGCCATAGCGAGCGCCGGTGCGGAAAGAGGTGGTACTGTCGTAGGGGACGGGGATCAGCACAACTTTGGCGGAGTCCAATTTGCTCTGATCCTCAGTGAGAGCCAGAAAATTGGACGAAATCCAGGGCAGGTCATTGCCGTTAGTTTCAGGCATCTGGGTTCATATACTCCGCAAGCTCGGCTCCTCAGCTTCCAAAAACGTCCGCTGGTGCTCAGTTGCCGCCAGACCTTGCCGCGAGTCAGTCCATTCCAGGCCTCGGTCCAGCAGCCAGGTCTTAACTTCTGAGAGACTGAAAAGTTGTTTGACGTCGTCTATCGCCAGATAATTATCGAAGGACTTGCAGGAAAATATGTCTATGTTTACGTAGTTACGGAGGGGGAAAGTGTGTATGCTGATGTGGCTCTCGGCGATGATGACAAACCCGGAAACGCCGGCGTCGTCTTCCTTGGGGCCCTTATATTCCAAGACCTTAGGGTCGGTAATTCGAGTCATCCCTAATGTAGCGGGATAGTCGATCAGAAAGTTTCGGACCAACTCCTGGTCCCACATCTTGTTCACATCCCCGCCGTATCCGTCGATGATCAGGTGCATTGTATCTCCTGGGAATAATGGTAATAATTGGACGCTTATTGCTCTTGGACGACTAGCGCACACCTTGGCAAAAGCCAGCGTATAGAATATCATCACTGTTAGCGTAAAACAATCGTGACTCAAACTAGAAGTCACGTTGCTGGAATTAAGGGAACGTCGTAATCATTATGACAACCGAAGCAAATGACGATGTGATGATCCAGGCCAGCGGCCTGACTCACTACTACGGCCCCCAGCCTGCCATTGAGGATGTAAACTTCAAGGTCAAGCGCGGGGAGATTCTCGGCTTCTTGGGGCCAAACGGGGCCGGTAAGACCACCACCATGCGTATCATCACCGGTTTCATGCCTCCCTCTCAGGGGAAGGTGACACTTGGCGGTTACGACGTGGTTGAACAGTCGCTGCAAGCGCGCCGGAAAGTGGGTTACCTGCCAGAGACAGTGCCTCTATACACCGAGATGGCGGTGGCCAGCTACTTGAGGTACATGGGCACCTTGCGCGGCATGGAACCAAAGCGCATCAAACAGCGTATATCTGAGGTAATCGACGTTTGCCGGTTGGGAGACTATCACAAGACCATCATTGGCAAATTGTCCAAGGGATTCCGGCAGCGGGTGGGCATTGCCCAGGCCATTCTGCATGAGCCAGAAGTGCTGGTAATGGATGAACCCACCATTGGCATTGACCCCATCCAGGTGGTGGAAACCCGCAAGTTGATACAAGACCTGGGTAAGCAGCAGACGGTGGTGCTGAGCAGCCATATCCTACCCGAAGTCAGCATGATTTGTGAGAGAGTATTGATTATCCACCAGGGCAGAATCGTCGCCGAGGACACTCCCGACAACTTGGCACAGCGATTGCAGGGCGTAGACCAATTACAGGTTGAGGTGGGCGGGCCGCCTGCTGAGGTGCTGCCAGCGTTGAAAAGGGTGAAAGGGGTGACGGAAGTGACCCACCGACGCCAGCAGAACCGGGAGATTTATTCGGTGAAAGTCCAACAAGGACAGGATTTGAGGGACGAGATTTCTCGGGCGGTAATCAGCAATGGCTGGAGCCTGCTCAACCTGCAACAAGTTGGAATGAGTCTAGAGGATATATTCTTGAGACTGACCACTCAGGAGGAGTTAGGCTAATGCGTACAGCCCAGGCAGTAGCCTGGAAGGAGATTCAGGTTTACTTTGGCAACCCAATGGCATACATTGTCGGCCTCATCTTTCTGGCAGTAACCGGCTTCTTCTTCGTTCTGGATCTAGGAGACCCTTTCCCCGAAGCGTCCCTGAGCAACTTCTACCAGGGCGCCACCATAATTCTGATTCTGCTGGCGCCGGCCCTCACCATGAGGCTGCTGGCCGAAGAACAGAAACTGGGCACCATTGAGCTATTGCTTACATCTCCGGTGCGTGACTGGGAAGTAATCATCGGCAAATATCTGGCCAGTCTGGTCTTCCTACTGTCGATGATTATGTTAACTCTCTACTACCCGCTGCTGTTGTTTATCTTCGCCGACCCGGACCCCGGCCCGATATATTCCGGCTATTTGGGGTTGATTCTGTACGGGTCGGCGGCGCTGTCCATCGGCATCCTTACCTCAACGCTGACTAGCAACCAGATCGTCGCCTTCGTGGTGTCGGCGGGTGTCCTGCTGCTGCTGTTCTTTGCCAACACCGGGGCAGGTGTGGTCGGAGGCTTTTGGGCTACTTTGGTGAACGAGGTCGGAATGAACAGCCATTTCGGTGACTTCAGTCGAGGCGTAATCGACACCAAGCATATCTTTTACTTTCTGAGTGTTACCGCCTTCTTCCTGTTCCTTTCAATTAGAGCCCTAGAATCCCGAAGGTGGAGGTAGCATGGCCGAGCAACCCAACGACAGCTCTGCCGACTGGCGGAGGCAGCGCCGGGGACGCGGGTCTCGTCCCCCTGAGGCGGTAGCCCAAGAGGCCGTGGCCCAAGATGGCGAAATTGCCGACGATTCCCAGGCCGAATTAGTCGCTTCCCGCACCCTGTTCAGCTTCCTGGAGCCGGTGTTAAACGTCATCGGTTCGTTCAACGCCCCAGTGGTCGTCGCTGGTATTGTCGCACTGGCGGTGGGCATACCCCTGGCCGTCTTCATAAGTTCACTGCGGCCGTACGGGTTTATCATCATCGGGTTCGGTGTGGTACTGCTGGGGGTCATCGGCCTGATCTATCTGAGCAGCGTAACCGCCGCTTTCATCAGCCGCACGGGCCGCTACGGCGTCAACTCCCTGATAATGCTGGGCGCATTCATGGGAATCATCATTGTCATTAACCTTATCTCTTTCACCAATAACACTCGGATCGATACCACGGCTACCCAGCAGTTCAGCCTGGCCACCAACACCAAGAATTTGCTCAAAGAACTGGACCAACCGGTGCGTGCTATCGCCTTTTACATAGAAGACCGGGCGGTGGTAGAGCAAGAGCAACTGATACGCCGGGCCAAGGTTGAAGACACCCTATCTGAGTTCAGTAATCGGTCGGGCAAATTCACCTACGAGTTCATTGACCCAGAAATCGATCCAGAGATTGCCCGGAATTATGGGGTCAGGCTGCTGGAATCGATCGTGATTGAAGGTGAGTCGGGGCAGTTCGACATTGTCCAACCCACCGACCAGTTCTACACCAAACTGGAGCAAGACCTCTACACCAGCATCCTGGTTTCCACCGGACGTGAACAGCGTAAAGTCTATTTTTTGACCGGACACGGCGAGCGGAACATTAACGGCAGCGCCGGAGATGGCTACGCATCAATTCGTGAGGGTCTGGAACGGGACAACTATCGGGCGGCAAATATACGCTGGAACCCGGGAGACACCGACATTAGGGTGCCCGACGACGCGGCCCTGCTGGTCATAGCTGGCCCCAGTGGAGAACTTCCAGAGGCGCATCTGGCCGCACTGGACGACTATTTGCAGGGTATTAACGCCGATGGTACCGACCGTAGAGAAGGCGGGCGCATGATCTTCCTGGCTGAACCGGACACCCCCAAGTCATTTCGAGATTTTCTCCTGGCCTGGGGCGTTCTGGTGGAGGAAGGTTATATCTTAGATGCGGACGGCTCCGTGCCTGGGAATCCCCAAACCCTGCGCGTTGGCAGATATAATCCTGAAGCTCCCCCAGAGATTGTGTTTCCCCGGGGTGTCCCGCTGGATGTATCTTTCATGCCGGGAGTAGCTTCAATCCAACCCCTGGCCGACCAGAGCGGTGGCCGTTTGCCCATACCGCTAGCCCGTTCTTCACCTAACAGCTATTTGATTGACGACGTTAACCGGACCGAACCGATAACCGAACCGGCAGAACAGGCTGACCCGGCTGGTCTGTTCTTCCCAGCCATCTACGTTCAAGCAGTTGGGCCCGTTGGGAGTCCACCGCTGACCGTTCAACCCGCTGACAATCAGATCTCCGGCATAGTCGTCTTTGGTGATTCTGATTTCATCAGCAACAGTTTCGTGAACCGGGGCAGCGGCGCGGCGATGTTTCTGAACTCGGCCAATTTTCTGCTGGGCGACTTCTCTCTGGTGTCCATCCGTGACCGTCAGCAAGTGTTCCGGGAGTTCAACCTGGACCAGAACGAGTTCAAATTCGTGCGGTTCTCCTCCTGGTTCTTCCTGCCGATACTAATGGGGCTGGTGGCCGGTTTCGTCTGGTGGGTGCGTCGGTAATTTATGAACATCCGTCTCACCATACTGCTGGTATTTGTGCTGCTCCTATTTGGCGGGGCCTTCTTATGGTTCCAATTTAACCAGTCTGTAGAGCGCATCCCCAACCAGCCCTGGCTGTACAAGGTCGATGATGATTCCATAGTCCACATTGAAGTAACTCACGCTGGTCAGACCGGCACCTACGACAAGAAGCCGGGCGGCACCACCTGGTACATCCAAGAAGCCGGACAGGAGTCCCCGGTATTCCTAGAGAAATGGAGCGGCACCCCGTTGCTGCTCAGCGGCCCTCAGGTCAGAAGGGTGCTGGTTGAGGCCATCGACAACCCGGCGTCCTACGGTCTTGACCCCCCGGAGTCGGTGGTAAAGGTTACTGAGCGAAGCGGCATAACCTACGAATTCCACATGGGGGACTCAACGCCCGATGGCGAAAACCAGTACGCCACCTTGATCGGCGACCCTCAACTCTTCACGGTGCCGCAGATTTGGGCCGAGGTAATCAACCGGCTGGCAACTGAGCCACCCTACGTCCGGCTCTATTTCGTTAAGGCGGATAACTCGATAGCTGCTATTGGCGTGGAGCATGATGGCCAGTACGCAGAGTATCGGAGTCAACCAGGGGGTCAGTGGGTTGTGGTGGGAGATATTCCTGGAGACACCGGAATCCCGGTAGCCCAAGACCAGTGGTCGGATATTCTCCAATCGCTCACCACACCGCCGGTGTCCCGGATAGTGTCGGATAAGATAGACAGCCCCGCCGATTATGGTCTGGAACAGCCCCAATCTACGGTGGAAGTTGTCACCAGGCGGGAGGAGCCCTATGTTTTTTATCTAGGTAGTCTCACTGAGGACGGTCTAGATCGGTACGCGCAGGCTAAGGGGCGAAAGGAACTGTTCACCGTGCCCGCACCCTGGGCCCAAATGGTAGAAGATATAGCTACCGAGCCGCCTTACGCCGTGGAGAATGCCGAGAGTGTAGCGCCTACCGGGTAAACATCCTGTTGGGGCTGGATTTCCCACGACTATCAAGCTATCTCAGTCTTCGACAAGATTCAGGAAATAAGCCAAGTCTGCCTCTGGTGCCCGCCGTAAAATTATCTGCTAGACTCAAGCTCAACAATCGCCGGGTTAATCGATTTGTGCCAGCCTGGTGCGTTGGCTTCTTCGAATTGGAATTGAGGAGGAATTTTTGAAGGCAGAGATATTTTCCATTGGCACTGAGCTGTTGATGGGCGAGTTGACCGACACCAACGGCTCCTGGATTTCCGCTCAATTGCCCGCGCTGGGCATCCAAATGCAGTGGCTGTCCATTATCGGCGATGATCTGAACATGCTGGCTGAGGCCTTCCAACGAGGTTTGCAGCGTTCCGACATCATTTTCACCACCGGAGGGCTAGGGCCAACCCAGGATGACCTGACCCGGGAGGCTGTCGCCAAAGCTTTGGGCGAGACACCTGTCGTCCAGCAAGAAGTGGTGGATAATCTTGAAAAATACTTCCAGGGTCGCGGCATGGTCATGCCGCCGCGCAACATCAAGCAGGCCCACCTGATACCATCGGCCCAGTTTATCCTCAACCCCAACGGCACCGCGCCGGGCTGGTGGTCAGAGCAGAACGGCAAGATCATCGTCAACATGCCGGGGCCGCCGGGCGAGATGCACCCAATGTGGGAAAATCAGGTCGCGCCCCGACTGCGGCAAATCGTCAATGATGAGGTCACCATTACCAGAAACATAAAGACCTTGGGCATGTCTGAAGCGGCGGTGGACGAGGTAATCTCCGAGTTCTTCGGCAAGGAGAACCCCTACCTGGGCATCTACTCCAAAGCCGACGGTATCCACCTGCGGGTTATCGCCCGGGCCAAGGATGAAGCCAGCGCCCGCAATATGATACAGCCGGTCGAGGACGCCATCGTTGACCGGCTCGGCCCCTACATTTGGGGTTATGACGACGAAACTCCCGAAGAGTCAGCCGGACAGGCGCTGCACGAGCAGGGTCAGACCCTGGCTACAATGGAATCGTGCACCGGCGGTTTCCTGGCCAACAGCATTACCGACGTTGCTCATTCCTCGTCCTACTACAAAGGTGGAGTGGTGGCTTACACCAACCAATTGAAGATAGCCAGCGGTGTGCCAGCAGAAATCATTGAAAAGCACGGTGCGAGCAGCGCGGAGACGGCTGAAGCGATGGCCAAAGCCATTCGGGAAAAACTGGGTGCCGACTTCGGCATTGGCATCACCGGCGTGGCCGGGCCGGATTCGCTGGAAGGCAAGCCGGCGGGTCAAATATACATCGCCATTGCCGGGCCGGATGAAGTTAAAGGGTTCGAGATGCGGGTGCCGCCGCGCCGCATTGTGATCAAACGCCGCGCGTCCAACACCGCCTTGACCGAGTTGCGCAAGATGATTACGGCAATGGTGGGGGCAAAGCAGGCGTAGATTGCACCCGATGCGCCCAGGGCAGACGCGTAGGTCTGCCCCTAGAGAAAAATAACGTTACAAAGAGTAGGGGCAAGTTTCAAACTCGCCCCTACTCCTCTTTGACCAATCCAGAACGTCGATTATTGCAAGGTAAGCTTGCGGTACAGCATGGGAAGTCGCTCTGGCAGCGCCCAGATGTCACCCAAGACCTCGTAGCTCATGTCGCCGCACATCTCTTTCAGATAGTCGTGACCCGCCTTGTCCACGGTCAAGCAGAAAGGAATAATGTTCTTGCGCTTGGCTTCCAACAAGGCCATGTGGGTATCGTGAACAGCGTACTCCTTCTCCACGCCTTCCCGGCTGTAACCTCGGTCCTGCGGGCGCCCGTCGCTGATCAGGAACATGATCTTGGTGGTCGCATCCTGACCTTCCAGCTTGGTGGTGGCGTGGCGGATGGCTGAACCCATGCGGGTGGCGTGCAACGGCGTTATTTTGTCGATGCGCCGCTTTATCTTCTCACTGAAGCTCTCGGCAATGTCCTTGATCACGTAGAACTCGACATTTTCCCGACCGTAGCCAGAGAACCCGTAAATCCCGTAAGTGTCGCCGATGGACTCCAACGCCGAAATCAACAGCGCGGTGCTTTCCTTTTCCAGATCTATGATGCGCTTGTAATGGCGGCGCACCAACCCTTCGCGGCGGCGACGCAGCCAGACCATGTACTCGACCGGGTCGTCGGGGGCATCCCGATCATCAATGGTATGACGACCTTCGTCGATGGCTTCAGCGGTGGATGCGCTCATATCCAGCAAGAACACCACTGCGACATTACGCAGAACCTTGTTCCGCCGCCAGTAAATCTTTTCATCGGGCGGCACTTTCATGCGCAGGTCACACCAGGCTTCCAGCGCCGCATTCAGGTCAATGTCTTCACCATCAACCAGACGGTAGGTCTTACGGAAGGTCTCCGGCATGATCAATTCAAACTGCCGTTTGACGTGGTTTAGCAGGGAATTGTAGTTTCGGAGAGCCTCGTTGTAGAAACCGGAATCGCCCTCCTCCAGAACTTTCTCTTTGACAATGCACCACTTGGGTTTGTAGTCTCCGGCACGGAAGTCCCATTCGTCGTAAACATAGCTCTTGGGCTCCCGGGCCACCAACTCGCCGCCCTGTTCACCGTCGTTAAGCTGCGGGCCGTAGCCTTGGCCGGGTTTCGCATCCGGCGGGGGCATGCCAGCTTCTTTCATGATATTTTGAGCAAAAGTAGTGGTGCTGTTGTTAGCGTCGCCCTGCTCCGGGTCAAGCTCCAACTCGGCGCTGTCCTGAAGCAACTGCTCCAACTGCTCTTGCGACAGCGGCTCGCCTTCGCCATCCTGGCCCTGCTCGCTCTGCAACTTGGTCAAGAGCTGCACCATTTCAGGCTTGAAGTCTCCTCGATAGTCCACCGGCTCTGGAGACTCGTAGGGGTTACCCTCGCCGCTCTCGCCACCACCCTCTTCCTGTCCGGCCTTCAGTTTATCCAGCAAAGACTCGTACTCTTCTTCGGAAAAATCACCCGGATCATCCAGGTCTTCCGGCTCGTACTGTTCTTCCTGCTCGGGTTCATTGGTGAGCCGGGAGATAATTTCATACGCCCGCAGCGTAGCCTCGGCGGCATCTTCAACGTTGGCAGCGGCATCCCGTAGCATGTGCAGGATACGCGCCAGCATGGTGGCTTCTTCCTGGTACTCGGTGGGCACCTGGAGATCGGTGAACTGCTCCAGACTCATGTGAATCAGCAATTCCACCATGGCTTCTTGCAAGGCAAGTTCTTCGATGTTGGGGCGTCCAGACCGTGCTTCAATCTGGATTCTCTCCGCCGCCCGGCGAATGCCCGGGTACTCGCCCTTGATGCGGAAGTCCAGCCGGCAGTCCTCCAAGACAGTGAACAGGTCAAAGGCCAACTTACGGTCATCGAACAGACTCAGGAACCGGCCAATGTCGGTGAAAGCGTGGGCCTGAGTCTCCAATTCTGGAGAATCGGCCACCTCCTGCATTTGCGAGGCATGTTGTTCGGCCCGCTGTTTTTCCAGTTTGGGCCGGCGCTGTTCTTCAAATACGCTGGCCGGTTGGTCAAAGCGGAAGCGGAAGCTACCAAACTCCAGGTGGCCTACCTGGTGGGTAGACACAACCTTGAACCAGGCAAAATTCTCGTCTTTGTTGGGGTAATGGTCGACAATTGGCGGCAAGAAAACCTTGGTCCCGTCGGTGGACGCAGTGTCCTCATGCACCCAGCCAATGTTTTTATTGACCAATTCCTGGGTGCTCATAACTTCCATGGTCGAACCAGCCAAGGCGCTGCAATACAGCCGGACCACGCCCTTGACTCGATCCAATTCCAAACTGGAGGACAAGGTCTCCAACAGAGACTCTGAGGCGTTGGATTCTACTTTGAAAAAGGCGATTCCACTCTCCGGGTTTTCTTTCAGTAGTTGTACACCATGCTCAAACCAGGTGTCTAGCTGACTCATAGTCACCCGGTTGAGGACTCCGTTCAGGCTCTTGAGGAAGGGAGGCATGGCTTCCGGAGAGATCATCAGCAGCCCTTCTGCCAAATCCAGGATATGGGTTTGCGCGCCTTCAGGCACCTGTGCTAGGGCCTGGGTGCCATCGGTCAGGAAGCGGGATGTCTCGCGCAGGCCCATCTTGGCCATACGCTCACCCAGCTTGAGGAAACGCCCGGTCTGTCCCTCGTCGATCTGCCGCAATGCCCTGGGGGCCATCTCCAAGCAAGCTTTTACTTCCCGCCAACTGCCCTCGGTCAGCGCGCGGCACATGGAAAGGAAAGCTTCACGCTCCCGGCCCATTTCCGGCAGGACATCCCGGCCCAGCACCAGACACTCAACCGCTACGTCGTAGGACTTGTAGGATAAGGACTCAATCAGGGAAGCGAAGACCTCCACGTCCCAGAAGGGAAGGCTGCGGATCAGGTCTGGGCTCACTTCAAAGAATTTGGCCGCCAGGGTGCTGGACTTCCAGGTCCCCTTGTACAAGCTACGGCCCAGACCGGCCCAGCGGGGTATGTACTGGGGTCGCAGATTACCAACTATCAATGGGCTGGCTCGGAAAAAAGACACAGCCAAGGTGGGGGAGTCCTGCGCCAGGTAAGTGCCGCAGCGCGCCCACTGCATGAATGAAGGGAAGGCCAAGGAGCGGGCCACGCTCGGACTAACCTTGTAATACTCAACGGCGGACTCCCAAGAACGCACCGTCTGAGTACCGATGCTCGTTCCTTCCTTGGCCCAAAGACCTAACTCTTCCTCGTTGAAGGACGTTTCCATTGCCTCGGCGGCCTCTTTATAGGCTTCACCCACCGCGGGAGGGAGCTTGTTAAGTTCCGCCTCTATCTCGTTTAGGGGATCGATACTCAATTCAGTGTCCCTCCTTCATGATTCCATCCTCCACAGTTTCCAAAAATTGCTGGAGGATTTTTGCGGTGGCCCCAAACACGAGGTGTTCGTTATAGGCGTAGGAACGAGCGGTCTTGGCCAGCCCGTCCACCAAACGCGTTTCGTGTCGCAGGTTAGCCGGGTTGACCAACGCCGAAATTGGCACTTCCAACACTTCAGCTATCTCGATGGCGCTGGGATTAAAGGGGTACGGGCAGGGTATGGTGCCAATAAAGACACTAACCCCAAAGTTGCTGTTGGTGACAATGTCGTCCAACTGCCCCAGGACGGTGACGTCGGCGCGACTGATGCCCATCTCTTCTTCGGTCTCACGCAAGGCGGTGTCCAGAAAATCCCGGTCTTCCGGGTCTCTGGCGCCGCCGGGGAATGAGATTTCTCCCTTGTGGTGTTCCACTACCTGTGACCGCTTGTTAAGCAGGACGCAGTACTCGCCATCCTTGGGGTACAGAAGCAACATAACCGCAGCGGGCATCAGGCTAGGGTCGGTTATGGTGTAGTTAACCCGGCCGTCAAGGGCCTGCTTAACCAAGTCAAGGGTGGAAAGGGCCATCGAAACCTCTATTCAAATATGGAGGACACAACCTCTTCGATACTGCGTTGGAGTTCTGGCTCGTCGGTCAGTGTCCAAACGATGGCCACCTGGCAGGCTCGACGAGGCGAGATACCCTCAGTCATCAGCCGCCCGGCGTAAATCAACAACCGGGTACTGGCTCCTTCAGCCAGACCGTGTTCCCGCAGGTTCCGGACCTTTTCGCCCAACTTAGCGAGAGACACCGCCTGTTCCTCAGTGCAGCCGCTCTCCTTCTTAATGATCTCCCACTCAACATCGGCTGGTGGGTAATCAAACTCCAGAGAGATGAAACGTTGCCTGGTGCTGTGCTTCAAGTCCTTAAGGGCACTCTGATAATGGGGGTTGTAGGAAATACAGAGCAAGAAGCGGTCGTCGGCCTCAATGATTGACCCGGTCTTTTCCACCGGCAGAATCCGGCGGTGGTCGGTCAGCGGGTGAATCAACACGGTGGTGTCTTTGCGGGCCTCTACGACCTCATCTAGGTACAGAATCGCGCCGGTTTTCACCGCCCTAGTCATTGGCCCGTCAATCCAGCGCGTACCGTCGGCGTCCAACAGATAGCGACCGACCAGATCGCTGGCGGTGAGGTCTTCGTGGCAGGCAATGGTGACCAGCGGTACTCTAACCTCGCCGTCCTTCATCTCTTGAACACTCTCGCCGGCTTTAGCCACGGTCGTCATTGGGCGCCCCAACTTCCAGGCCATATACTCCACAAAACGGGTCTTGCCGCAGCCGGTCGGCCCTTTCAGCAAAACGGGGATATGCTGCCGGTAGGCCGCCTCAAACATTTCCATTTCATCGGCTATCGGACGATAATACGGTTCGCTGCGAACCAGAAATTCTTCGATTGCATATTCTTTGTACTGAGGATCAACCGTTTCAACCATTATACTTTCCCAACTATTCCTTTAACTCTAGTATCCCAAAGGGACCTGACCGTGTTTTCCAAAGTCGCTACGTCTCGGGAATTGTCGACCACCACCTGAGACCTGGCCGATCTTTCTTCAGAGGACATTTGCGACTTGATTCGCTTGACTACCTCTGCCTTGTCGAGACCGTTCCGGGCCATCAGCCGATCAACTACGGCATCAAGCGGAGATTCGGTAGTCCATACTTCATCCACCAGACCATCCCAACCGGCCTCAAACAGCACGGCCGCTTCAACCACAACCGCTGACTCTCCTCCTTCCCGCAGCTTTTCGATCTGTGCCGACACCATTCGGGCCATCCGGGGATGCATTATCTGATTTAGCCGGGCCAACTGGCTCGGGTCAGCGAATACAATGGCCCCCAATTGCTTCCGATCGATTTCTCCGCTGGGTTGAAGGATTCCCTCACCGAAGGCTTTGACCACCTCATCCCAGATTTCGGTATGGGGGGTGTACGCCTGATGGCCTAGCTGGTCGGCGTTAATGATCACCGCACCCAATGCCTGAAGGATGCGGGCTACTTCGCTTTTGCCGGTGCCAATGCCTCCGGTCAGGCCGATGACGATCATAACCTTACCTGTTCAGGAAACGACTGAGCCATTCTATCAAGGGGGATTGGGACGGTCAACCAAGGCAAGAACCCAATTAGTCGCGATGGGAGCGGAATCTCGAATGTATCGGATATGACCCAGACTTCACCCTGCCTTGGTTGAAAGTTCGGTCTTAGCGAACTTAGTCTTCGATGCAAATTTCCCGCACCCGGGACAGATATGCTTCCTGAAGTTCTGCGAAGAGCTTCTGGTAGTCTACCGCATGAATTGGGCTGGTGGTCATGATAATCGCATCTTCCCGATTATCCGAGTAGTACCCCTTGCGGATTCCAGCAGTTCTGAACCCATATTTCTCGTACAAACGCTGGGCCACAAAGTTGGAGATGCGAGTCTCCAAGGTCACCACCGAGGAGCCATATTCGACCGACGCTCTAACCGACCCAATCAAGAGCAGTTCCCCAATGCCCTGACCTCGCAATGCCTCGCGCACCGCTATCTCGGTAATGTGCGCTTCGTTGCCCTGGAACCACAGTCCCACATACCCGGCCAGATTAGAGTCGGGACCGCCGCTGTCCCCTTCGCGCTTAACCACCCCCTGAACCGTTTTGAGCATCCTACCCCACAAGGAGGAGTCTTCCGGTGTCTGGTTCGTAGCTAGTGGTGGGGAGTCGGAGTCGGCTTCTTGGACGGTATAAGCAACCAGGTAACAGGCGTAACGGTTATTCAAATCGCGCTTAAACTGAGTCCCTACCCAGAGCGGCGAGAAAGCTTCCTTCTCGATTTCAATAACCTGGCTGATGTCCTCGGCCCTCAATCGGCGTAGGGCAATATCCCTTACTTTATTACTTGCCGCCTTCACCATGGGATTATTGTAGCATAGGGGTACAAAGCGCGCAGTATCGGGACTCACAATAACCGGCGGGATTCAACCTCGGCCATCCCAGGCGGCTCTCTCTTATCGATCTTCGGCACCGGCGTCGTTGATTCAGGTATCCCAATTGAAACCTTGCCAAATACGCCATCGTAGCCGGGTTCCACCTGAATGTCTCCGGCCCGTACTTGGAGAATGGCCTGGGCTATGCGTTCTCCTGAAACTCTGGCCAAGTCGTCTTCGGTTGCGTTAATCAGAATTTGCAACTCGCTGCCAACTGCTTCAATCATCTGCAAGTATATGATTTGAACCTTCTTGGTGCTTGGTCCTTGCCCCATCACTTCAGCGATGATTTCCTGCAACGGGACCAGTTTGATGAAAGGCGGTCGCCCGTCGGGAGACTGTATGAACCCGTCGCCGCCTCTAATCCCGGCGACCTTACCGTTGGATAATGAGCCAGTCCGGTTCAGAACTCCCAGAGTGAGAGGTCTTCCGCACACCGGGCAAGGGCCAGTCTGGCGGAGAATTTCTGCCGGTGGCTGGCAAACCCCACATTTTCGGTGGCCGTCATAATGGTACTTGCCCTCTTCGGGGTAAAACTCTACGGTGTAGGCTACCCGGTTTTGGGACAGGGCTTCGGCCAGACCTGGATAGGTTAGCGGCCCTAGCAGGGCGGTCACCTCCCGGGCCAGCTTGGGCAGGGAATGGGCGTCGGAAAAGGAGACGATCGTCTTGTTGGACAGTTCGCCCACGCCCCAGTTCATCTCCGGGTCGCTGGACAACCCGGTCTCAATGGCGGTTATCGCCGGGGTCATATCGAGGAAGCACTCCTCCAGGCTGTCGAATCCCGACTTGGAGCCGAAAACACCGTACCAGGGAGTCCAAGCGTGGGCCGGCAGCACAATGCAGTTGGGGTTAATCTCCAGGGTCAAGGCGGTCAAGTCGCGGGCTGACATGGTCAAGGTGGGGCGGCCATCCGGCTTCAGGTTGCCATGCCCGGCCAGCGCCAGGTTCAACCGGGATACTGTGTCCAAATCTGGTGCAAACAGTAGCATGTGGACTCGCCGCTGCCGCCCGCCCTGCTGATAAACGCAGCTAACCTCAGTCCCGAGCACAAAGTGAACACCATCAAACTGATACAGACCACCGCCGTCGGGACTTAGCTTCCGGTTCAACTCGTCAAACCAGGCCGGATGAGTGAAGTCGGCGCTGGCCAGCAGGTCTATTCCCTTGATCTTGGCCCACTTGGTCAGGTTTTCCAGGGTCAAGGATTTGCTGGTGGCGTAGGCATAGGCCGAGTGTAAATGCAGGTCGGCGATGTAGGGCATAGCTAAGTCTAGCATAGCTGACTAAGGCTCATGATACTTCAAAACGTGCGATTCAAAGCGGGCCAGACACCCAGAACTACTGGGTGACGGTTACCATACCTCTCATCGAGTTGTGTATCGCGCAGAAGTAGGGAAACTCCCCAGGTTCGTTAAACGTGAAGTTGTAGGAATCTTCTCTCGACAATACCCCGCTGTCCCAAATGCCACCAAGGGCTTGCGGCGTGCCCGAAGTAGAAGTGTGCGAAGCTCCGTCCCGGTTGGTCCAGGTGATAGTAGCTCCTTTCGAAACGGTCAAGGTCTCCAGCGCAAAATTGCGTATCTCCGACGCCACGTCGCCAGACGCAGTGGTGGCAACCATGGGAGCCTCAGTAGGAGTCAACGTATCAGCAGGGTGTGGGCTAGCAGCGGTTGGAGTATGTACAGGCGACGGAGTATTGGCAATTGGCGCGGGCGTTTGAGTAGCGGCGGGCAAAGTCGCGGTAGGTTGAGCAGTACATGCCACGGTCAATACCATCGCTCCAATCAGTAGATAGATCAAGCTGGTGAACTTCCCTTTGGCGTTGAATATGCGGCCAATCATCTGTTAGCTGTCCCTCCATTGTTTATTGTTATCAATCCAATAATCGACTGTGCGCAAATCAATCCTTCAGATTGTGGCGGCCAAAGGTCCAAAATTTTCATCGCCCCCATGTTAAACCATGTCCGGCAGCGTATCGAGGGAGCAATTTGGCGAATTAATACCAATATAAACCGGTCTATTAGGGTCAAATAAGCACATTTTCGAATACGCTGATAATCTGCCGGATATTATAAATCCAGCAGAACGCATTAATCGTATGATTATCGGCGACATACAAAAATGTCAAATTATACTGAGGGGGATTGATGATTGTGCTCAAACGACTCCAGTCCTGGGTTGTGTTACTAACCATTGCTCTAGCTAGCCTGGCAATAGCTTGTACCAGCCAACCAACCGCAACTTCGGCGCCACCAGCGACCGCGACAACTGCTGCCGTCGCACCACCGGCTACCGCTGCTCCGACGGCAATGGCCCCGGAACCGACGGCAATGGCCCCAGAACCGACGGCAATGGCCCCGGAACCCACCGCGATGCCCGACACCATGATGCCGGATGTGCCCGCTGAGGCTTTGGCCATTTATGAGACTGCCCCGGCAAACTTGCTGACGTTGGTGCTGAACGAGGATAACGACTCCGGTCAGACTGGGTGGGCCAACCTGACCGCCAAAGGTGACCAGACCGAGGTGATCCTCCTGCTGTCACCTGGAGACCTGGAGACGGAATCGGCGCACATCCACTCCGGCCGGTGCGGAGACGCACTCGGGGGTGTGGCGCATCCGCTGACCAGCTTCGTTGATGGCGCGGGCTTTTCAATAACGACTCTTGAAGTTGAGATGGCCAGTCTGCTCAACGGCGACTTTGCGATCAACACCCATAAGAAGGGTGAGGGATCGGTTTACACCAATTGCGGTAACATCCCCGCCGACGCCGAAAGCGTGACCATCGCCCTGGGTGCCCAGAACGACTCCGGTCAATCTGGTCTGGCAACGTTGACCGCTCGCGGCACGACAACTGAAATAGTCGCCTTCCTATCGCCCGGCGCATTGGAAAGCCAGTTGATGCATATCCATTCTGGCCAGTGCGGCGCTGACACCTTGGGCGGCGTGGTCCACCCGCTGACCAGCTTTATTGGCGGATTCGGGCCTTCGGTGACTACGGTAAACGCGCCTCTTAATAGCGTGCGGACCGGCGACTTCGCTATTAACATTCACCAGGCTGGAAAGCCTAGCGTTTACACCGCCTGCGGCAACATTGGGCGCAATACCGCCACGATCACATTAGACCTGAGCGAGGACAATTCCTCTGGGCAGTCTGGCTTTGCCTTGCTGACTCCACGGGGAGATAATACCGAGGTCTGGCTATCCCTCTCCAAGGGCAGTATGATTTCCTCGGCGGTACACATCCATAGCGGTCAGTGCGGAGACTCTCTTGGGGATGTGGTACATGGGCTGACCAATTTCTCCGGGGAAACTTCGGCCACTCTGCTGGAAGGGGTATCCCTGAGCAGCCTGCTCACCGGCGGTTTTGCCGTCAACAGCCATAACGTGCGAAGTCCCTTGGTCTACACCTCCTGCGGCAATATCCCGGGAATTGACGTAACCATGATAGCCTCAACTGACGGCGAATTTTCCTTCAATATTGGCGAGCTAGTCGTCCCGGCGGGCCGCCAAATAACGCTAGATTTTTCAAATCTGGGTGAACGGCCGCATACCGTCTACTTCCACTCGTTTGCCGACCAGAACTCCAAGAACGGGCGAGCCGACTGGCTGAACACCGGAGAATCCCAAGCCCAGCAATTTGTCTTCGACCGGCCGGGTCTATACTCCTTCTATTGTCCCGTCGGTTCCCATGAAAACAGCGGGATGATCGGTACGCTCCGGGTGGTCGGGCCGTCCACCGGTGGCGACCCAACCATCGCTTTGGAGGCCCCAACGACTTCTCGTGAGTTAAGAGGCCCGACGGTTCCCTATGGTGTTAGCGTTACTAACTTTGATGTTTCTGACGATGATCCCAGTAGCGGACGGATCAAAATATCTCTGGATGACACGGACTTTGGTTCAGTCGACAGCGTGATTGGCGCGCTGACCAACCTGGCCCAAGGGGTTTACTCGCTGACCGCCGAGTTGGTCAACAGCGATGACAGTTCGCTAAACCCGCCGGTGCAGAGTACCATCACCTTTACCCTGAATGATGAAACTGCGACACCCACCGGAAACCCGGCTCTGGGCGTTAGCCCTATTGCCGGCCGATCAACAGTGGTAATCGAATAAATTCAGGCCAGTTGTCCAACATTTTGGAGGGGGCGCACGAG
>MUCJ01000013.1 GCA_002816715.1 SAR202 cluster bacterium Casp-Chloro-G3
ATCATCCAGTGACTTGGCATCGGACCTTCCAGCGGGAGACTATCTTAACTTGGCCCTTTCGCTGTCCTAACAATGGGGTCCACCTCACACCGTATTGAATGCAGTCGATATAACTACCGGCACGGTTCTCTCTGAGGAACTACAATCCCAAATAGACAACAGTCTGGGCAGGGTAGACTACGCCGCTGGGACTCTCGGAGCCGCAGTTAAGTCTCCTTTCCACCTGGCCACAATACGGTTCAATGCTCTGGCTGCTAGCGGTCAGAGCGGCACTACTGTAAGGTTTGCTTCCCTGGAAAATCCTCGTCGTAGCAAATCAGTTACCGCTGGCTTCGACAATACCGGCAGCCTCGGTTCGATTACCATCATCGCTGAATAACGCCTCTCCGCAGCTAGAGCGGGCACATCCCCAGAGACTTTGGTGACATCTGGCGGTTGACGGTCAGCTCAACTTGTTAGAACATATGTACGCTGCAGCCATTCAAATCCAAGCAGGGAATATTTATCACGGAAAATTGCTCAAGGGAAATTCGATCATTGTTATTTTAATACGGTTATTTAGATCCAATTGAACTGAAAGGAATTACTTAAGATGCAAGAAACATTGTCACGGGGAATGAACATTTACTATCGGGGATACGTGATTCACGAGGATATCAGGTCGCTTTACTACACGATTTATGGAATGCGACCGGAACGGCAAGAAATGGCCAGCACTGGCACCTCACGACAGGCGATGGAATGGGTTGACCGGCTAATAGCTGAGCAGGGGCCCCCGAGTTTGATGGTCTGGTCTAGCTTGTTTACCGGGACTCCCCTCTCGGCGATGACTAGCCTTTAACACACCTGGTAGTGATGGGTAATGAGACGAAGAATCGGGCCGTTTACTGTATTGCCGTTCGCCGTTTTGGAGGCCGGCCCGATTCTCGTCTAGCCGCCTCCCCAGTATGATACGCTTGGAAATACTGAGGTATCCTATCCTGGCACGTCCTGGCACGGTCAGATTAGCTTGGGGAGATAGGTTTACGTGAACGACAATGCTGAACCTGGCGCGGCCGGCCCAAAGACCATAACGTACCGCAGAGTCGTTGACCTCAGTCATCGGATTCATCCAAACATACCCCAGTGGCCTGGCGACCCAAGAGTCGAAATTGAGACCGTGGCCCAGATAGCCGCCGAAGGTTATAATTTGCGCCGGGTTTCCCTGGGAGAGCATACCGGCACCCACATCAACGCCCCCAACAGCTTTCATGGTGGCGGGATCAGCATCGACAGTTATGACGCACAATCGCTAGTTGCTCCGGCTATTGTTTTGGATATTGCTGGCCGCTCAGCGGGAGACTCCAACTACCTGCTGACCGTGGATGACGTTCACGCTTGGGAGCAACGGTTCGGCTCGGTGCCAGCAGGGAGCATAGTTTTGCTATACTCCGGGTGGCAGGAAAAATGGGATTCTCCTCAGGACTTTCTCAACTTGGATTCCAATGGCGTGGGGCACTTTCCTGGGTTTGGCCTCGAGGCAGTCCGCTTTTTAGTTAACGAGCGTCGGATCGGCGGCATTGGGATCGATACTCACGGCGTCGACGGCGGTCAAGACCAGACTTTTGCGGTTAACCGGCTGATGCTGGAGCGGCCAAGAATCGTTCTGGAAAACCTCACCAACCTGGAGGAGTTGCCTCCGACTGGAACTACACTGGCAATCGGTATTTTGCGTTTACTGGCAGGTAGTGGCTCTCCCGCCTCGGTACTGGCCCTGGTTACCTGAATCAGCATGACCCGTCAGCAGTGAATAGATATAGAACAGGGGCGGTTTTATTTCTGCCCTCGTCCGATTCGGTCACCAGGGCCGGTAATTCTACAGTTTCGCTACGCCCGCCTTGGCGCAGTCCTCATCCTGCTGGCTGGTACCGCCACCCACACCGCATGCGCCCTCAACAACTCCGTTGCGAATAATTGGCACCGCTCCCTGTCCCAGAATCATCTCTCCACCTGAGGCGGCGGCAACCCCTCTCGGTGTGGGCTGATCGGCCCGTTCCTGCATCTCGCCACTGGGACGCCCAAAGGCCGACGATCCAACCGCTTTGCCGATGCATCCGTAGCCGCTGGCCCAGATCGCGCCATCCATCTTGTTCATGGCGATGAGCCGTCCGCCGCCATCCACCACCGCCGCGCTGACTTTGATGTTCAGTTCCTCAGCCTGGGCAATGGCCCCGTCCAAAATCAGTTTCGCTTCTTCAAGCGTGATAGCCATTTTTGTCCTCCATATTGAAAGTCGGCTAATTCTAACGCCTATTGCTAGTTGGGCCAAGTGGCGGCCCAATTTTATAAATCAAGGCGTCCGATGATATACTCCTTTGGTGACTATATCAAAACTCGACGGCTAGAAGGAAATTATCCTTCGACAGGCTCAGGATGAGCGGACAGGATTAGCGCCACCGCTCATGGTGAGCTTGTCGAACCATGTTTTGAGACAGTTTCTCATTACTCTAACCTAGTCCAACCTGAATTTGAGACCCCAAGAACAAGATGCTGACCAAACGAATAATTCCTTGCCTCGACGTAGACGCCGGACGCGTGGTTAAGGGAACCAGCTTTGTCGATCTTCGTGACGCTGGCGACCCGGTGGAGTTGGCCGCGCTCTATGACCGGGAAGGTGGCGACGAGCTAGTGTTTCTGGACATCACCGCCAGTTCCGATTCCCGGAATACGATGATCGATGTGGTCAAGCGGGTATCAGAGCAGGTGTTCATCCCCCTGACCGTCGGCGGAGGCATTCGCAGTGTTGAAGACATGCGCCGCATGCTCAACGCCGGAGCGGACAAGGTGTCGGTTAACACTGCCGCCATCAGCAACCCGGACCTGATCCGGCAAGGGGCGCACCAGTTCGGCAACCAGTGCATCGTGGTGGCTATCGACGCCAAGCGCGTGTCACAGGACGCGAATATTGAGGCCGTCACGGCAGCGGCCGTTTCTCTGGATGAGGGTTCCAGGTGGGAAGTATATACCCACGGTGGCCGGAATCCGACCGGCCTCGACGCTGTCAAGTGGGCGGTCAGGGCGGTTGAACTTGGCGCGGGCGAGATTTTGCTGACCAGCATGGATGCCGATGGACGACTTGCCGGATATGATGTGGAGTTGACTCGTGCCGTCTCCCAAGCGGTGCCGGTGCCGGTCATTGCCAGCGGTGGCGCGGGAAATTTGGAGCATCTGCACCAGGCATTTACCGATGGCGCCGCCGACGCCGTCCTGGCCGCCAGCATTTTCCATTTCGGCACCTACTCAATCGAACAGGCCAAGGAATACCTGGAGGAACGCGGGGTTCCGGTGCGCCGAATGTCGGCCTGAGATTGCCGCCAAAGAAACATCGGGGTTCATAGTAGAACTACGGGGGCTTGATCGCACAGTCATGGGTCGCATTACCACGGTAATATTCGATATGTTCAATACGCTGGTCGAAGATGGTGAGACCTATTGGATGGCCAGCTTTCAGCGCATCGTCCAGGAGCAGAACTTGAAGGCCAATGCCATAGAACTGAGAAAAGAATGGTCATCCGGCGACCAAGCCTTTCGGGATAGACGGACTAACGGCCAATTGCCCTTCCAGACTTATTACAACGCCTGGCTGGGTGGCTTTGAGCGCACCTTCGCTGCCTTGGAATTGAACGGAGACCCCGCCGACGCGGTGCGCATCGTTCTGGAAGATATGGGACAACGGCCGATTCATACCGATACGGTGCAGGCTTTGGAATTGCTGCAAGAACAGTGCCATATTGCGGTGCTATCCAACGCCGATGACCGCTTTCTCAATCCGGTGGTCGAGCGGCTGGGCATTTCCTTCGAGGCGGTGCTTTCCTCAGAGGCGGCCCAATGTTACAAGCCGCGTCCCGAACTGTTCCACAATATGCTGCGACGATTGGATGTATCTCCCCAAGAGGCAGTCTATGTCGGAGACCGTCAGTATGAAGATGTGCAAGGGGCCAGTAAGGCAGGTATGCGGGCAATCTGGCTAAACCGCGACCGCGTCGCCTTGGACCCAAACCTGACTGAGCCGGACCATCATGTAGAGAGTTTGCTGGAAATACCAACATTGGTTGACCGCTAACCAAGAACCAAGGAATAGAGACGAGGAATACATACAATGAAAGTTAAACTGAATGAGAAGGGGCTGGTGCCTGCCATCGCCCAGGACATCAATACCGGCCGGGTGTTGATGCTGGGCTACATGAACCCAGGTTCGCTCAAAAGAACCGTTGAAGGCGGCCAGGTGTGGTTCTACAGCCGCAGTCAGGAAGACCTGTGGCACAAAGGCGAAATTTCGGGCAACTACCTGAACTTGAAAGAGGCATGGTTAGACTGCGACTCAGACACCATTCTGCTGCAAGTGGTACCCGACGGCCCCACCTGCCACACTGGGGAAACGTCCTGTTTCTTCACGCCAATGGAGGGATTCCCTGAAGAGTATGAGTCCACCGAGTCGGGTTCCGGCGTGTTGGACGAGTTATTTGCGGTGGTTCAAGACCGCCAACGGGAACAGCCCGAAGGCAGTTACACCGCCCAGTTGCTGCAGGAAGGGGTTGGCCGGGTGGCGCAGAAAGTGATTGAAGAGGCGGGAGAGACCGCCATTGCCGCCGTTGCCGGAGACCTGGAACATTTGCCCGAAGAGATGGCCGACCTGCTATACCATTCCCTGGTGCTGTTGGCGGCTTCCGGAGTTAAACCCAGCGCAGTCTGGGAAGCATTACAGAAACGCCGCCGGTGAAATTGCCCACCAGCTACCCTGTTGGAACAGTCTGCCGTGCCGGGATGTTAACTACACGTCGGGCGGCAGATTATCACCAGACTGGTAAACCGACCAGTCGGCCCCTCGGTAGACCGTGACTTTCCCAGAGCCTACCACCCGCCAATTGCCTGGGCCTCCCAAACACCCGGTTCGGGCGTCAATGCCAAAGACAATTGTATCGGCAGGTACCTGTCCTTGAAGTTCGCGTGAAGTATCCTCCGGGTTGCCGCGTTCGTGGTGGGGCAGCACCGCTATCCCCGGCGTAATCGCCAAAGCATCCACCCAGTGTCCCAATCTGGGACGTCGCATCAATGAACCCATTGCCATCGCCCCCGCGCTAGACCCGGCCAATACTGTGCCCCGCTCTACCGCCGCCAGAATAGCACTCAACAGCAGTGAGTCGCGCACAGTAGCTAACAAATGGTCGGGGCTGCCGCCGGTGAAGTAGATTACGCCGGCGCCTTCTATGCCCTTGACCAGTTCGGCGTCTTCGGCGTGTTCTCGCTCCAGCACCATTAACTGGCTGGCGTTTCCGCCCAGACTGGAAAAATGCCTGACTCCATCGTTGGCCGCCTTGGCCGGGCCAGTGACCGCAGCGGTGGGAATAACTACCACCCGGGCCGGGTCTTGCCCTGATGCCCTCATAATCTCCCGGTCCATATCTTCACACCCGGCGCGAAATTCTTCGCCGCCAACCAACCCAATTATGCCGGCCATTGCTTTGCTCCCAAAGATAGAATTCCCTAGCTGTTCGCCCCATTGTAGCAGACTGATTGTGGCAGACCTATGTGAGAGACCTCAGATTGACCCTTCACTTTGCCCCAGCTAGAATGCAACCACTTGGCGCAAGCCTTATTGAAATCCTGCCTGGTCAATTCCTAACTTTCTGGAGGGAGCAATGTTCAACTTTGTGCATCATGTGCGTATCTTGGTTCATAACGCCGATGATATGGTCAAATACATGGAAGACAACTTCGGCATGGAGCCGGTGAAGGTGCAGGTATACGAGAAGCGCGGCATGAAGAACGCAATTTATCAAGTGGGCCAGACCAATCTGGAGTTCACTGAGCCCCTGGACTCCGCCTCCAAGATGGGCCAATTTTTGTACCGGGAAGGCCCCGGCGTCTACCACATTGCTTTTGGAGTGGACAATATCGTGCAAGCGGCCAGGGATTTGGCGGCCAAAGGTAACCAGATGCCGGGACAGGATGGCCTCAGCCAAAGCGCCGAGGGTTACATGACCGCTAACATAGACCCGGCGAGCGCCTTGGGATTTCCTTTCCAGATTGCCGAGGGCTAACCCAGATGAGTTGAATCACCTCGGGGACAGCCACCTGAAATTAGGATGAACCTGGGCGCTGGTCTGTCGGGTTTGCTTTGCCGAAAATGGCATCCTACTAATCCAAGAATAGAACGCTTCAATCTCAGATTCTAGGCCGAAGTCATGCTCAGCGTGCGCTTGGATTGTGTTAGTATGAGTGTCGGTTGCCTTTGTTTATTTGGGTGTTTATTCGGGTTAGAGTAAAAGGGCAGCCCAAATTCCTTCAAGGCAAATCCTTATCTGCAGAGAGGTATATCGGCCATGGCAACGCCACTGGTTCGGGATCGAATATCACAGTTGGTCGCTGAGGCCATTGAACAAGCCCGTCAAGAGGGGGTTGTTCAGCTTGAGACTATGCCGCAGATACTGATGGAACGTCCCTCCAACCGGGAACATGGCGATTTCGCCACCAGCCTGCCGCTGCGGCTGGCGCGGGCCACCCGCATCAACCCTCTACAGTTGGCTGAAATGCTGGTGGCCCGTATGCCAAATAGCAGCGAGGTAGACCGCGTTGAAGCGGCGCTCCCCGGCTTCGTTAACTTTTTCTTGCAGAACCGCTGGGTGCAGCAGCAGGTTGAGGTCGTCCGCGAAGCAGGCAGTGACTACGGCAACGTAGAAGTTGGACGCCAACGCCGGATCATGGTCGAGTTCGTCAGTGTCAATCCCACCGGCCCAGTGCATGTGGGACACACTCGGGGAGCCGTGCTGGGCAGCGCGCTGGCCAACGTGTTGAAAGCCGCCGGATATCAAGTGACTCGCGAGTATTACGTCAACGATGCCGGCAACCAGATGGACATCTTTTACCGCTCGGTGTATGCCCGCTATCAACAGGCGTTGGGGTACTCGGTAGAGTTTCCGGCCAACGGGTATCAAGGCGATTATATCCAAGACTTGGCCAAGGAGATTATCGATGCCGAGGGCACTCGATTTCTAGGCATGGATGAAGAGCAAGCCCTCAAAGAGATCGGCGACGTTGGTCGAGAGAAGATGGTAGTTAACATTCGTGAAGACCTGGACCTGATCGGAGTAGATTTCGATAATTGGTTCAGCGAGCGGACGCTGTTCGAGAATCAGGAATATGACCGCGCCATGAATCTCCTGAGGGAAAAGAATTTCCTTTCGGAGCGGGAGAACGCCCTCTGGTTTAACTCCAGCTTGTTGGGTGATGAGAAGGACAATGTGGTAGTCCGCTCCAGCGGCGAGCCAACCTACTTCGCGTCCGACATTGCCTATCATTACAACAAGTTTGTTGCGCGAAATTTCGACCACGTAATCGACATCTGGGGCGCAGACCATCAAGGTCACGTGCCCCGGATGAAAGCGGCGGTCGAGGCATTGGGCGTCAATCCCGACGCGCTAACCGTGCTGATCTCTCAACTGGTTACGCTGAAACGGGGAGCCGAGACGGTACGCGCATCCAAGCGCACGGGGGATTTCGTCACGCTGCGGGAATTGGCAGAAGAGGTGGGGAGCGATGCCTGCCGCTACTTCTTTCTGGCCCGCGCACCCTCCACTCAGATGGAATTCGACCTGGAACTAGCCAAGAAAGAATCGTCGGAAAACCCGGTCTACTATATCCAGTACGGCCACGCCCGCATTTCCAGCATCCTGAGCCTGGCTCGGGAACGTGGTCTGGACTGGACTTCGGCAGATGTGTCGCTGCTCAACGATCCTAACGAGCTAAACCTGATCCGAACCATGATACGACTGCCGGAACTGGTGGAGCAGATGGCCCGCAACCTGGAACCCCATCACCTGCCCCATTTTGCGATGGAGTTGGCCACTGCTTTTCACTGGTTCTACGAGAACTGCCGGGTGGTCTCCGCCAACCCGGAAGATAACGATATGACATTGGCCCGGCTCAAGCTAGTGGAATCGGTGCAAATCGTGTTGCGGAGAACTCTGGACCTAATGGGGATGAGCGCCCCAGAGCGGATGTAAACGAGCGTGACCGGGGTTGACCCTAATTAGTGTTGGCAGCATAACGTTTGTGATAACCGGTTTACTGGCATGGCAAAATGCGTTTGTCGGTAAACCGCATCCCTTGAAATAACTGCAACGCAGGTTTATGATAAGCATTGCTGATCTAAATCAAGTAACTACGCTCCCAATCCGACAGGTAACTCCTCTCCTGCGCGACAGAAAACGGGGCTGTCCGTAAGCTCAAACTCCCAATAGTCACTGAACTGGACCAGTCATGTTGAATTACCCGGTGGCCTTAATTAGCCATTGAGGGACGAAGCGCAAACGAACAAATGCAGATTTTATTAAGAATTACGGGCATGGCGTGGCGCCATCGGCCCAACTTAATCCTGGCCTACGTCTCTTTCTTCGCCGCAATTGGCTTCTCGCTATTAGTCCCGAAACTATTCGGCAACTCCATCGACAAACTGGTCAGCATTGAAGGTCAGCAGGTCACTGTGCTTGCGGTTGAGTGGACAACCCAGCTGGTGTTGGCTTTGGCCATCCTGGGGGCCAACGTCGCCCGGGGATTCTCCGACTTCGCGCGCACCTATGCTACTGACTCCCTATCTCAGAAAGTCTCCTTCGACCTCCGCAACCTGCTGTACGACAAACTTCAGCACATTAGTTTTGCCTACCACGACAAGGAACACACCGGCAACCTGATGTCCAAGGCGACCTCCGATGTGGAATCAATTCGCCGATTCATCAACCTGGGTCTGGTACGCTCTTTAGATGTCAGCGTCAGGATCGTCGCCATCACCAGTATACTGTTGTTCTTGGACTGGAAACTGGCGCTGCTCAGCCTGGTTTTTGTTCCCTTTGTAGTATTACGGTCAACACTGGTGCTGCGTCGGTTACGCCGCATGTGGCTGCACGTTCAGGAGGTGATGGGGGAGACCGTCACCGTGCTCCAGGAGAACCTGGTGGGCATCCACGTGGTCAAAGCCTTTGCCTCAGAAGAATACGAAAAAGAAAAATACCGGAGAAAGGCTCAGGAACTCCGGGAAGAATTCTATAAGTCGGAGCGGTTGCAGGGTGTCAATAGCGCCTGGATGAGTCTCTACTTCACCTTCGCGCTGGGCTTGATTTTGTGGTTTGGCGGCATAGAGGTAATCAACGGAAATCTCTCACCGGGCGGCCTGGCCCAATTTGTACTCTATATGAACCAGCTAACCTTCCCAATCCGGGCCTCAGCACAAATTATTAACAGCTTCTCTCGGGCCATATCGTCAGGGCAGCGCATGTTTGAAGTTCTGGACGCCAAGTCTCCGGTGGAGGAGAAACCCGACGCCAAAGTCATGGGCCGATCCCAGCAAGGCCGCGTCCAGTTTGTGGACGTGTCATTTTCCTACGACGACCGTACACCAGCCCTGAGGCACGTCAACATTGATGCCGCCCCTGGTCAGGTCACTGCAATATTGGGCGCACCTGGCAGCGGCAAGAGCACCATCGTGAATATGCTGCCCAGGTTCTACGATGTCACCGAAGGCCACATAGATATTGACGGAGTAGACATTCGTGATGTCACTCTGGAATCGCTGCGCCGTAACGTGGGAATCGTCCAACAGGATGTTTATCTCTTCAGCGATACCATCAGGGATAATATTGCTTACGGGGCAGTTAACGCCACCCTGGAAGATGTAATTGAAGCGGCCAAAGTCGCCCAACTCCACGACCATATCATGTCCCTGCCTGATGGCTACGATACCTGGGTTGGGGAACGAGGCGCCACCCTCTCCGGTGGTCAGCGTCAGCGGTTATCCATCGCCCGGACCGTGTTGATTGACCCGCCAGTGCTGATCCTGGACGACTCCACTTCCAGTGTGGACGTGGAGACCGAGCGACTAATCCATCAGGCCATGATCAATGTCATGAAGGGGCGCACCACCTTTGTCATCGCCCACCGCCTGAGCACCGTGCGGGAAGCCGACCTGATTCTGGTGCTGCAAGACGGGGAGATTGTGGAACAGGGTTCTCATATTGAGCTAATGGCCAAACGCGGCACCTACCGCGACATCTATGACTTGCAACTGCGGCCTCAAGCAGAGATTTTGCTGGATGCGGCCATAACTTCCGGCGATATCGGAGGGGATAACTAGATGCGAGGACACGGCGGCGGGGGTATGCTCAGCGGTCTGCGTGGCACCAACGCGGGCGGCATGTTTGCACCGACTCAAGACAACCTGACCGACGATTCTGTGGTCGGCAAAGTGTATGACAACCGGGTGGTCATGCGGGTGCTGACCTACATTGCCCCCTTCAAGAAAGACGCTTTAATCAGCCTGGCGGCAGTGCTGGTTTATACCGCCGCCAATGTCGGTATCCCCTGGCTTATCATGCTGGGTATCAACTTGGGAATTAATGCCGGTAACGTCAACAATGTGCATCTGGTTGGCTTGGCATTCTTCCTAGTGACATTGGTTCATTTTGCCTCCAACTACCTGCAATTTGTGTTCGTCGCCAAAGTGGGACAGGGCATTCTCTTCTCAATGCGGACTCAGATGTTCGACCATCTTCAGTCCTTGTCGCCTTCCTTCTTCCACAGAACTTCCGTGGGACGAATCATGTCCCGCAGCCAGAGCGACATCAATCAGATACAAGAGACCTTTGAACTGATTATCGTGGCGCTGGCGGATCTACTCAGCCTGGTTGGTATCATCGTCGCGATGCTGATTATCGACTGGCAGTTGGCCCTGGTCAGCTTGGGCATCGTCCCAGTTTTGTTCTTGGTGCTAATCTTCTGGCAGCGGTTCGCGCGGCGGTCTTTCATGCGCATACGCCGGGCCATCGCCATGGTCAACGGCGAGTACAACCAGAACATCACTGGCGTTCGGGTGGTGCAGAGTCTGAACCGACAGCAAGTTAACCTAGAACACTTCAAGACATTGAACCAGGAACATTTAGATGCCAACTTAGAGGCTGCCCGCTTTTCTGGAAGCCTACAGCCCGTGGTTGAGTTGCTAATTGGCATCGGCATGGGCTTTGGCATCATTCTAATCGGCGGTCTATTATTGCAGCGCGGCAGCGTAGATTGGGGCGTGCTGGTGGCCTTCGCCTTGTGGATTCAGCGGTTCTTTGAGCCGGTGCGCCAGTTGACCATGCAATATAGCCAGTTGCAGCGGGCAATGTCCTCTGGTGTGCGGATATTTGAGTTGTTGGACTTGGAACCTGAGGTCAAGGACGCACCGGACGCCATCGAGATGCCTCCGGTGCGGGGTGATATCAAGTTTGAGGGTGTCTACTTCCACTATGTCCCCGGCGTCGAGGTATTGCAGGACATCAATGTTCATGCCGAGGCCGGAGAGAATCTGGCGGTGGTCGGTTCAACCGGCGCGGGGAAGAGCACCTTTGTCACGCTGATTCACCGCTTTGCCGATGCAACAAAAGGCCGCATCACCGTGGACGGCCACGACATCAGGGATGTCAAGCGTCAGTCATTGGTTAACCAGATGAGCATGGTTTTGCAAGAACCCTACCTGTTTTCGGGCACGATCATGGAGAACATTCGATACAGTCATGTGGAAGCCAGTGACGAAGATGTGGCCGAGGCCGCCAAATCGGTGGGCGCTCACGACTTCATCATGGCTCTGGAGCATGGTTATAACACCACTCTGGCGGAACGCGGAGTCAACCTCAGCGTGGGACAGCGGCAGCTCATCAGCTTCGCTCGGGCCATCGTCAGCGATCCCCGCATTTTGATCCTGGACGAGGCCACCGCCAACATTGATACGCACACCGAAATGCTGATCCAGGAGGCCCTCAACCGGGTGCTCAAGGGCCGCACATCAATAGTTATAGCCCACCGCCTATCCACCATTCGTAACGCGGACAAGATCGTCGTCTTGGATCACGGCCGAGTAGTCGAAATTGGTAACCATGGGGAACTGCTGGCTCGAAACGGAGTGTACGCCAAGCTGTACGCCATCAATTACGGCTTGAGCCATGATGACGCGGCGGTGTCAGAAGATGGAGAAACTGTTCCAATACCTGCCGACAACGATTAGACTCTCCCAAAATTCGCTACCTAATTAACCCTGAAGTACCGCTTTTGCCATGTCTCTGGGAGCGTCCAACGATTTTTTGGCAGGCAACCTAATGCTAAGAAGGCTGTTCGGTGGCCTCACTCTTTGGGTTGGGTACCGGGTTCACCCACACCTCGCCGTCGCTGACCTGCACCGAGAAAGTAGGGATGTCTTTGATGTCGGGGTTAATACTACAGCCGTTGGTTAGATCAAAGCGGGCCTGGTGCCAGATGCAAGTAATGATATCGTCTTTGATCGTGCCAGTCTCCAGCGGGTATCCGCTGTGGGAACACCGGTTATGCACCGCATGTATTGCGCCGTCATGGTAGAAAACGGCAATGGAGTGATTTTCACCCGCGACGACCAGGCAACGGCGTCTCTTCAATTGTTCTAATAAACCCACCTTGAGGTACCCTTCAACCGCAGATGACATTCTAACTCCTGGTGAGATATTCTTGAAACTGGACCGGCTACCTGGGGCCAGCAGTACGAGTCTAAACCAAATCGTGGCTATATTCTATCAAACCACTGAGAGTTCAGCGATATCAGATATTAATACTGAGTCAAGTTTAACTCATGATCAACAGCAATTCTAATTATGGGGAAAGAGGCGCACCTTCAATAACCAGATACTTTGGCCGCCTGGAAGACCCTCGATCGGACCACACCAAGCGTCACAAGCTCATTGACATCATAACCATCGCCATTTGTGGTGTCATCTGCGGGGCGATAGCTGGGTAGACCTGGAACTATTTGGCAAGTCCAAGAAAGGATGGCTGCAGGGATTTCTGGAGTTGCCCAACGGCATCCCCTCCCACGATACCTTCGGACGGGTCTTCGCCCGGCTGGACGCCCAACAGTTTCGAGCCCGCTTCCTGGAATGGGTTCAAGCGGTCAGCGCCGTGACCCGAGGCCAGGTGATCGCCATTGATGGGAAAACAGTACGACGTTCCCATGATAAGTCCCTGGGTAAAAGCGCGATCCACATGGTCAGCGCCTGGGCTTCGGAAAACCGGTTGGTGTTGGGCCAGACCAAGGTGGCTGAGAAGTCTAACGAGATTACCGCTATTCCAGAACTGCTGGCTCTGCTGGACGTAGCGGGGTGCATCGTCACCATCGATGCCATGGGCTGTCAGAAAGAGATTGCCCGGTTGATCATTGAGGAAAGCGGCGACTATGTGCTGGCCCTGAAAGCGAACCAGGGGCAACTATACCGGGAAGTGCAAGAGCTATTTGAGGATGAGGGTCTGGTGAGCGCCGAAGGGGACTTTCATGAGGCGGTGAACAAGGGACATGGTCGTGTGGAGCACCGTCGGTGCTGGAGCATCGCTGACGCAGAATATCTGAGCTACCTTAATCCCCACGGGGAATGGCCGGGACTGCGGAGTGTGGCCAAAGTGACCGGCGAGCGGCGTATCGGAGAAGAGAACTCCAAAGAGAGCCGCTACTACATCTCCAGCCTGCCCGGAGATGCTGAACAACTGCTCTGGGCGGTTCGGACACATTGGGGCATAGAGAACAGTTTGCACTGGGTGCTGGATATCGCCTTTCGGGAAGACGAGAGCCGGGTGAGAAAGGGTCATGGTCCAGAAAACCTGGCCACTATCAGGCATACGGCCCTGAACCTGCTGCGGCAAGAAACCACCTCCAAAGGTGGGGTGAAAGCCAGAAGGCTGCGGGCCGGCTGGGATGAGGACTACTTGCTCAAGGTGCTATCCCTTTGAGATGCGATTGCCCTGACCCTATTGAGCTTGAAGATTGAATGTATATCTGATGGTATACTATTTCGGGCCCTATCAAAAATCCGGTACACATTAGTCCGCTAAAAACCTGAATGGTCCGCAATTCCCTGCACAACGCCGGTGTAGCTCAGTGGCAGAGCAACGGTTTCGTAAGTTGTTGCTGGTACAACCGAGTTAAAACACTAGATAACTACAATATATAGTGTTTTAAACTACTTCATATACTGTATTGAGTATTAGGGGGTTGTATACTTGACACGGGGGCGCATGTTGACGCTCCTTAAGTATAGGTATATGATGGCGTCCATTCGCATACCTTGGAGATGCGGTATGACACAGCCCCTGGGCACATCAACTGAGTTGGTGTTTGCCTATGAAGGTGATGCACTAACTGAGCATACTATGGATGTGAGGGATTTAGCCCCTGCATTACTTGCCTTTGGGCAAGCATTTGAACGGGCTAATTCATTACTGAACGGGGAACGCGCGGTTATCAATCCGCGCATCAGAGCTACCCAACCTGGCTCGTTTGAATTATGGTTGCTACTGACACAGCTATACCAAGAGAGTACCGAATTTCTTTCTGGAGATTTCATTACCTCTGCGTCCAATTTGAAACAGCTCTTTATTGGCGGGAGTACGGTTGGCGGAGGTATTGGGCTATTTTCCTTTTTAAGTCTGTCTGTTCACCGTAACGATACTAACATACCCAGACTGTAAATTAGAATGTCTCATACTGCTCCATTTAGGTTCCAATTTAGTGACTAATTACTAACTTATGTTTAGGAATGCTGTCAGCATGGAGGAAAAAACTGAAGCTGACGGGTTGGCAAAATGTCGCCAATGCGAGTCTCAGGCCGTAATGAAATCTGAAAAGATGTGACCTTTGTGAAAAAACTGGTCTAGATTTTCGCGTCCTTAAGCCTTACACTAATCCGGTGGAGCTACCGTATTCCTCTCCGTCAGTTGTCACGGTGCAATCGAGATTACAGGCTTCTACAGGCCGTTAAGTAACTGGTCGCCTCACCATGATGGAATAGTCGTTGGTTGATTCATGAGACCACCTAAACCCATCAATATGTTAGACTAACTTGCCGAAGCACGGTTCGGCTGGAACAAACCCTACAGGAACAAATCCCCAAAGAAAGTTCGATATGAAAAACGGTCGTCTCTTCGGCATTAATATAGGCATTCACTATGCCTGGATAATCATAGCTGTTGCCGCTTTTATGCACATGGCCGGCGGATCAATCCGCCAGGCTTTTGGGGTGCTGATTGTCCCTCTGCAGGATCAGCTAGGTTGGAGTCCTGCTTCTATTACCTTGGGTTATGCCCTGGCCAGCATTACCGGCGCTCTTTTGGCACCCTTGACCGGCATGGCCACAGACCGGTATGGCGCAAGGCCGGTAATTTTGGTGGGCGTCGCCTTCTTCTTTTTGGGCGCAATGATCACCGGTGTAGTTTCCCAAGTGTGGCATATCTGGATTTCCTACGGCCTCTTCCTGGGAGTGGCGCAGGCCTGCTTCAACGTTCCCATCCTTACCGCCGCCACCTACTGGTTCCGCAAACGGCTGGGCTTGGGGATTGGACTGCTACAGGCGTCGCACGGCTTGGGGCCAGCGGTGATGGCTCTGGTGGTTAGCTCCCTGCTCGCGTCGTATGAGTGGAAAACCGCCTTCTGGTCCATTGGCATTGTCGGCGGATGTATCATGCTGGGACTAGTCCTGCTGTTCCGTAGCCGTCCCTCAGACCTGGGTATTCGGGCTTATGGTGCTCCAGAGACGGAACCCATACACGAAAAGCTTGACCCGGCGTTTGAGAAGCTCAGGGCCAAGGCCTTTCGAACCAGCATGCAAAGTACCTCTGCCTTCTGGAAGCTGGTGTCGGTGCACTATCTGGGTTGTGTCGGCCATTCCATAGTAATCATTTATGTGATACCCATTGCGGTGGCGGCCGGTGTGGACCTGGTGGCAGCAGCCGGCATACTCAGCACCCTGGCCGCAGTCAGCGTTCTGACCCGCTTCGCCACCCCGGTGGTGGCCGACCAACTTGGGGCGAAGTGGTCGATGGCCATAATGTTCATCCTGCAAGGGCTCCCGGTGCTGATGCTGTTTTGGGCGCAAGATCTATGGCAGTTTTACCTGTTCGCGGTGGTATTTGGCATTGGCTATGGCGGCGAGGGTTCGGCATTCCCCATCATCAACCGTCAATACTTTGGACGCGGTCCAATGGGCCGCTCCTTTGGTTGGCAGCAGGCCGGGGCCGGGGTGGGGATGGCGACCGGGGCGTGGATTGGCGGATTATTGTACGGCGTCTTCGGCTCTTACGATGCAACCATTGTCCTTTCGGTAGTGGCCAGCGTTGGGGGAGCTATGGTACTTCTATCTATGGAGCCAACCAGTAGTCTGCTCATCCCTAATTGGGAGGACTCGGTGCCAGTTCAAACGAGTCCCGACGCTCCCAGCGTGGCTCCGGCCGGGGATTAACTGGGCCAGGACCACAATTGCGAAAATACTAGAAGATATTAACGGTTGGACAGCGGCAGGCTTGGCTCAAGGCACCCGAGCTTGAACCACCACATTTGCGAGTAGGAATCGAGGGAACCGAAAAATGGCGGACACGGCGGACAAAATCGAAGCGCGAACGACAAATGACGAGGTTGATCCGGGAGTAGGCACTGCCCTTGAGCGCAACTCGATCTTCTGGCTGACCAACTTCTCCCACGCGGTGAACCACTTTCAAAACCAGATGGTCGGGGTTTTGTACATTGTCATCATGCCCGATCTGGGGTTTGACTACCAGGACTTGGGAACTCTGACCGCGGTCATGATCCTGCTGGGTGGGGTTACTCAGGGGTTCTACGGATTTGCCACCCCCTTTATGCCTCGCGTCTGGCTGCTGGGTATTGGCAACATTGTGCTGGGTCTGGGAACCCTGGCTAGCGGATTTGTTGGTTCCTACGGCGGCTTCGTGGCAACCCGTGGCGTGGCGGCGGTGGGAGCCAGCGCCCAGCATCCGGTGGGATCAAGCCTTCTGGTCAGCTACTTCCCCAAGAAGATGGGCACGATACTTTCGTTCAACATGAGCTTCTCCAACATCGGCAGCCTGCTGGCCCCCTTGGCGGCGGCGGGGCTGCTGCTGATTATGGACTGGCGGCAGATATTCATGTCGATAGCCGCCTTGAGCATCCTGATGGGTGCGGCCTACTTCCTATTCCGCAACCGAGGGAATGCCGGGCAGGCAGAGCACCAGGCCAGAAAGGTAACTCTGGCCCGGGGTAAGGCCAGCTACCTCCGGGTTTTGCGCAATCGCAACGTGCTTCTGGTGTCCTTGGTCATGGCGGTGGGAGGCGCTGGGCGAGACATGGGCGTCAATTTAGCGTTTCTTGGCCCGCACTTCAGTATTGACCTGGGGTTGTCCACCGGCATGGTGGCGATAGCTCTCACCGCCATGCAGATAGGGGGTATTGTGGGTCCCTTCGCCTTGGGTTGGTTGTCGGACCGGGTATCGCGCAAAGGCGTGATTCAAGCGTCCATGATTCTCTCTTCGGTGGCCACCCTTTGGCTGGCCTTTCAGGGCGCATTCTTGCCGGCGTTGTTGTTTAACTTGGTCTTCTACGGCGTCGTGACCCGCTCGCGCATGACCTTAACCCAGGCGATGGTAGCTGATTCCATAGCCCAGGAGGATATCGATGCCGCGTTCAGCGTGTTCTTCTTGTTGGGGGTAGCCTCAGCGCCGGTATGGGCGTTGTTGGTAGGGTTCCTGATGCAGAGGTTTGGCTTCACCATCGCATTTTCCGTGTTGGGCTTTTCTTATGTGTTTGGCATAGTGTTGATGCTCTTCGTCAAGGATGCTAAGCCGACTCCGATGGTCGCGGTGGCTACCTAGTAGGTGGCTACCTAGTAAGGGAGATGTAAGGGAGATGCGCCGGAGGAAACCCTCATGATGCGCTTATAGCTACGCAGGTTGGAGTGATCTGGTTATCACGTAAAAAAAAATTAGGTTGACCATATAAGTTTCAGTCGCAGGCATTATCCAACTAGGCGGGTTGTTGTTTCAGTGTTAGTTAGCGTCTACACTAGGCTGGCAGTTATACCTAGCTAGTAGCTACGGTCTATCCCCAGGCTGAATTACCGGATCTAGGAGTCGTTTTGGCTAATCCTGAACATGTAGCCCTTGCCAAGTCCGGGGCCAACGCAATCGCCCGATGGCGCGAGACCCACTACCGGATTCCTAATCCCACCCTACATTCGTACAGCTTGCGATACCAGCTCGAAGACCGCTCCACCAGCGAGAATTTTGAACCGGAATTCGTCTATGGTCGCTCCAAGCTTGATCTTGCTGGAGCCTATTTAACCCGTATCAGATTGGCCGGGGCAGACTTGTCTTACGACGACCTCCGGGGAGCTGACCTTACCGGCTGCAATCTGCGACAAGCAAACTTGGCCGGCACCAACTTCAACTCGGCTCATTTGTCCCGATCTAACTTGAGCCGCACAACCTTAACCAGAGCGAGCATGACGGGTTGTTCTATGATCCGTTCCGACCTCTCCAGCAGCACGCTTGAATTGGCTCAATTGGCCGGGGCTAACCTGTCCTTCTCTAATCTCAGCTACACCAATTTGGAGCGCGCTGATCTTTCTAATACCGATCTCTCGTTTGCTGATCTATCGTGGGCCAACTTGAGGCACGCGAATTTGCGCGGCGCGAATCTGACTACAACGTCACTGAGGATGGCCGATCTGACCGGAGCCGACCTGAGAGACGCGTACATATTCAATGCCGACCTTGAAAGCACCATCTTTCAGAATGCAGTCCTGGGAATAACCAAGCTCATCAACTGCGACTTGAGTAAAACCATCTGCCTGGAAATGACGCGTCACACCGGGCCCAGCGCCATTGGATTGGACACCTTCGCCAGGTCGGGTGGAATGTTGCCCAAAGTTTTCTTGGAGAATGCTGGCGTGGCCGCGCCTGTGATAGCGGCCCAAGATGCTTTGAGAGGATCCAGGCGGATTTACCCAAGTGTATTGATCGTCGGTTCCAAAGGAGATGCGGTGCTTGCCGACCGGATCAGGGCCGGGTTGTTAGCCTGCCAGGTGCCGTCTTGGAGCATTAGCGCCGACGATGAAGATGCGCAAAAGTCTGGCGATATGATCTTATCCCACTCCATTTATTACGACCGCTTGGTGCTGCTATGCACCGCGCAATCTTTGGAAAGTTCCCAGACCAGCCAGTACTTTTTCGAATTGGCTAGTTCTCATAGCTCCGAAACCGATCAGACGTTGGCGGTAGTGGCCGCCGACGATGTCTTCTACGACCGATCAGACCGGCTTTGCACTATGCTGGGGAAGGGCCTGGTTCTGGATTTCAGGGGTTGGGAAGATGCTCAGAATTACAAGGAAGCTTTTGCTGCTCTGGCCAAAGCCCTTTGTGGAGAAAGCCCGTAAGTGGGTTGATAGGCCACCAAGAATAAATCGGCCTATCGGATTTGCCTGGTAATATTTGCGCCTTTGTATTGACGCCCCTGCTAAGAAACTCCCAGGCACGTATGGTACAATTCCAGCAACAGCGCCCCATTGATTTAAGTACCAAAAACGAGGTGGTTGGTTATGGCTAATATTGTCTTGTCGAACACGGATTATAAGGTGGTTGGGACTCGGCCAATCCGCCACGATGGCGCGGACAAAGTTACCGGCAGAGCAAAATACGGCGCCGATTTCCAGATGACCGGATTGCTCCAGGGCAAAGTCCTGCGCAGTCCACACGCTCATGCTCGGATCAAGTCCATTGATACCAGCAAGGCCGAGGCCTACCCCGGCGTCAAAGCGGTGGTCACGGTCAAAGACCTGCCCATATCCCGGATGGAAAAACCCGACCAAAGCATGCGCTTCGCCAGCGACAACGTCTTGGCCCGCGAGAAGGCCCTCTACAAGGGGCATGCCATCGCGGCGGTGGCCGCCGACAGCCCTCATGTAGCGGAAATTGCCCTCTCTTTGATTGAGGTGGTCTACGAAGTGCTCCCTTCAGTGGGCACGGTGCAGGAAGCGATGAAAGAGGGCGCGCCATTGCTGCACGAAGATGTCACCACCAACGAACTGGGGGAAGCGACTACCAAGCACAGTAATATCGCGACGCACTTCAAGTATGAGTTGGGCGACATTGAAAAGGGATTCGCCCAAGCTGACGTGATCGTTGAGCGGGAATTCACCACTACCACGGTTCACCAGGGATATATTGAGCCGCAGAACGCCTCAGCCCTGTGGAACTCCGATGGGCAGTTGAAGGTCTGGACCAGCACCCAGGGCGCTTTCACAGCTCGCGACGCACTGGCTAAAGTTCTGGACCTGCCGGTGTCCAAAATCACCGTAGTACCAATGGAAATAGGCGGCGGATTCGGTGGTAAGATTCCCATTTACCTGGAGCCGCTAGCCGCTCTGCTGTCCAAGAAATCGGGTCAGCCGGTCAAGATGCTGATGTCCCGTACCGACGTGTTTGAGAGCACCGGCCCCACTTCTGGTTCCTGGATGAAAGTCAAGATTGGCGCTACCAGCGACGGCAAAATTGTCGCCGCCGATGCGACGCTGGCCCTGGAAGCCGGAGCGTTTCCGGGCTCCCCCGCGACTGCGGCAGCCCAGTGTATCTTTGCACCCTACAACATTGAAAACGTGCGTTCCCAGGGCTATGACGTGGTTAGCAACAAGCCCAAGGTGGCACCCTACCGGGCGCCCGGCGCACCCATCGCGGCTTTTGGCGGCGAACAAGTGGTCGACGAGCTTAGCCGCAAATTGGGCATCGACCCATTGGAGTTCCGTCTGAAGAACGCTTCCAAGGAGGGCACTCGACGGGTGGACGGCCCGGTTTATCCGCGCATCGGCAACGTCGAGGTACTTGAGGCAGCCCATGCTACTGAGCAATACAATACTCCGCTGACCGGCAAATACCGGGGTCGCGGCGTGGCCTCGGGCTTCTGGTTCAACATTGGGATGCCGTCCAGTTGCAGCATTGGGGTCAACTCCGACGGCACTATCACCCTGGTGGAAGGCTCCACCGACATCGGCGGTACGAGGGCGTCACTCGCCATGCAAGCTGCCGAGGTTCTGGGTATTCCCGCCGAGGATGTGCACCCCAGCGTAGGTGATACCGACTCGGTGGGCTACACTTTCCTGACCGGCGGTAGTCGGACGACCTTCGCCAGCGGTTGGGCCGCCTACGAAGCAGCCCAAGACATCAAGCAAAAGATGATTGAGCGCGCGGCCAGTATCTGGGACGTTTCCGCCGCTGATGTTGAGTTGATGGACGGGGTATTCCAGCACAAGTCTGAGCCAGAATTGAAGACCAACTTCAAGGACTTAGCTGGTCAGCTTAACCGCACCGGCGGCCCCATATCCAGCCAGGTTAGCGTCGATCCCAAAGGCGCGGGTGGGGCATTCAGCATCCACATCGCCGACGTTGAAGTCGACCCAGACACCGGCAAAGTCACCGTGCTGCGGTTCACCGCGGTGCAGGACGCCGGCAAAGCCATCCATCCCAGCTACGTTGAAGGACAGATGCAAGGCGGCGTAGTTCAGGGAATTGGCTGGGCGCTGAACGAAGAGTATTTCATGAGCGACCAGGGCTCGATGGTAAATTCCAGCTTCCTGGACTATCGCATGCCCACCAGCTTGGACTTGCCCATGATTGATACGGTCATAGTTGAAGTGGCCAACCCCGGCCACCCCTTCGGCGTGCGCGGCGTGGGTGAGGTGCCTATTGTGCCTCCCATGGCCGCCATTGCCAACGCCATCAGTGACGCAATCGGTGTTCGGATGGAACATCTGCCGATGTCCCCAGGAGCGATTCTGGAAGCCCTCTGGGAGAAAAACGGGCAGCCCGCCGAGTTGCAAGCCGCCGACGACTAGACACTAGAAAAGTAGCATGACCCTCACCTTGCGCCTTTCTTCAATTGCAGGAGGGGTGGCCGGGCCGAAATCCAGGCCGGGGTGAGGGTTTATGCTGCGCCCGACCAGTTTGCTTTGACATAATAAACAAATGCTTTGAGGAGGATGAGACTATGGCTCGCGTACCTTTTGCCCAACGTGACACCATGACGCCAGATGGCCAGCAGGTTTGGGATGAGATTGAAGGCAGCCGAGGAGGCGTGGCCCGAAACTATGCCGCGGTTCTGAACAACCCGCAGGCGGCCAAAGCCTATGCTACCCTGGGCGGCTACGCCCGATTCGAGACTCCTTTAGACCCCCGGGTGAAGGCTTTGGCGGTGCTGACCGCCGCGCGGGAGGCTTGCGGCCACTATGTCTGGACGGTGAACCAGCGGGCCGCCAAAGAAGCGTCAATCAGCGACGACATCATCGCCGCCATTCGGGAATATCGCGCGCCGGTGGGACTCGACGCCAAAGACGCTGCCGTGGTGCAGTTCGTATTGGAAATTCTGCGCCAACACCGGGTCTCCGATGCCACTTACGACGCGTTGCGCTCGCTGATCGGCGATCCGGCAATTATCGACATGATGGTGGTGGTGTCCTACTACCACGGACTGGCCCATCTTTTGCAGGCCCTGGACGTGGAACTGCCAGATGGAGTGGCATCGGCGTTGACCTACTAAACTAAAGCCAAGGTGGAATCTACATTAAGCTATCCCAAATTCAGATGCGCCACGGCCTCATGGTTCGACAAGCTCACCAACAG
>MUCJ01000014.1 GCA_002816715.1 SAR202 cluster bacterium Casp-Chloro-G3
CATCCAGTGACTTGGCATCGGACCTTCCAGCGGGAGACTATCTTAACTTGGCCCTTTCGCTGTCCTAACAATGGGGTCCACCTCACAATCTTATTGATTAATTGCGAGTCCTTATAGTGATTATTAACTTCCGTAGTCGGCAAATTCCTGTTCTACCGCGTCTCATTTTGCTTGGCGTAGCTCTTTTGACTTTGTTGGTTGGGCTTTCGGTGATGCGTTTCAGCCTGGTGCAGGCACAGACTCCTACCCCAACTCCAACTCCCACCGCCACTCCTCGGCCTCCAGCATCTGCCATCCTGAGCATTGATAGTGGCCCAGTGGGATCGAGCGTACGGGTCAACGGTAGTAATTTTGTCAGCTCCGAGAAAATTAAGTTCGGCAATCAGGAGGTAGCAACCACCCGTCTCGACAGCTTTGGTGGGTTCTCCGAAACTTTCCCTGTTCCGGCGTTACCAGCAGGCCGATATGCTGTATGGGTAGGGAGCCTTTCTATTGGGGACTTTATCATTGTTTCAACCTTCGCGATAGCTCCCCAAAGTGGGCCTCCCGGTACATCGGTACAGGTCAGCGGCTCAGGATATTCTCCTAATGGCGATATTAGCCTGACTATTGACGGGCAGTCGATACAGTCGATTCGGGCCGATGCGCAGGGCAATTTATTATCAACGGTGCAGATTCCGGTGGTCGCCGGTGGTTCTAAAATAATTAGCGCTTCTGGGGGCGCGCAGGCCAACTTTGATGTCACTCCAACGCTGACGGTTGACCAGCCCACCTCCTCCCCGGGTGACACGGTAAATATTAACGGTGCCGCTTTCCGAGCCAACGAGAGCGGCATTAAGGTCAAATTCGACAACGCCACGGTCGCCACCAGTATCACCGCCGATAATCAGGGGCGCTGGACAGCCAGCTTTGTGATACCGTCAACCACGGCGGGTTCGCATAATGTAACCGCTACGGGCAGTGCCACTACCAGTAATGTCCCCACGGCCAAAATAATCATCGGGGCGGGTATGACCTTGGGGCTGACCAGCGGCCCTCCGGGGACTCTGTTAAAAGTCAAGGGTTCCGGGGCCGGACGTAATCAGAGTCTCACCATAGATATTGGGGGTGGCGCCGCTATATTCCAGGCTGCTGCCGACAGCAAGGGCGTGTGGGAAGCTGATGTCACCATCCCCTCGGCTCCCAAAGGGTCGCTGACCATTCGTGCTACTGGCACAAGTGGTGACGGTGCTACCGCTACCTTTAATGTCACACCCACTTTGCTTCTTTCGGATCCAAAGGGTTCTCCTGGGTCTAACATAACCGTTACCGGCGAAGGGTTCGCTGCTAATCAGCAGGGTATCACCATCTCGTTCGATAAGGAAATCATTACTTCTGCTTCGAGCGATTCTAATGGTTCTTGGTCGGTCGATCTGCCCATACCTCCCGCCAAGAAGGGCACGTATTTCATCAAAGCCTCGGCGTCTGGCGTCGATCAGCAAACTCCCTTCTCGGTGGCTCCGGGCTTATTCATTAACAAGTCTCAAGCGGGACCAGGGGAAACGGCGACGGTCTCTGGAGGCGGATTTGCCCCCAACGAGACGGGAATTGTTCTCATGTTGGGAGAATCCACCATCAAAACCGGAATCGTCGCCAACGCTGACGGCTCGTGGAGCACTTCTTTCGTGATACCGCCGCTGCCCGCCAACTCTTACAATTTGACCGCTTCTGGCGCGGTGACCTCAGCGGGAAGCGTGAGCGAGCGTACGCTTACCTTGACGACGCGCCTGACCTTGAGCGCCAATGCCGGCAACCCGGGAATCACAGTTGTGCTCACCGGGCAGGGGTTTGCCGCCAATGAGCAAAGCCTTTCAATTTCGTACGACAATGTGGTTGTTGTGTCGGGCATAAACACCGATGTCTTTGGTGCATTTACCCGGACTTTTGTAATTCCACCGTCAACCGCCGGGCAGCATTCCATTGTAGTCGGAGGGTCTAGCTCAGGTGTCGCCAGTGGCTCCGACATCAGCTTCCAGGTGCGGCCAGGCTTTTTGCTGGAAAGCACCACTGGTCCATCTGGGGTGACCATGATGCTGGTTGGCACCGGTTTTGGGCCAAACGAACAGAATATTGAGATCAAGTTCGGTTCTGAGACGGTAATTTCTGGGGTGGCGGCGGACGCCAACGGTGGTTTTCAGCAATCGGTCCTGATACCACCCGCTCCAGCGGGGCAGCACAATATCAGCGCATCCAGCCCATCTGGGAGTTTGACCGCACAAGCGCAACAAACCTATACGGTTGTGCCCAACATCGCCTTGAACGAGACTAACGGCAATGTCGGTATGGATCTCTCAGTGCGTGGCACTGGATTTACGCCTGATTCCAACGTCACTTTGACCTATGATGACCTCACCGTTGCGACGGTGAGGTCCGACGCTTTGGGAAGCTTTAATTTACAACTGGTGGTGCCCGCATCTGATAAAGGCGATCATTCGCTAAAGGCGCTGGACGAACGTGGGAACCGCGTTCAAGAACTCTTTGAGATTGAGAACATCCCTCCATCAGCGCCAGTCTTGCGCTCTCCCGGCGACGGGAGCCGAGGTGGAATATTAGGTAGTTTTAGGCCATCAACTCGCTGGGCTCCGGTTGACGACCCCAGTGGCGTTACCTATAACGTGCAGGTTGCCGCCGACCCGGAATTTTTGGACATTGTGCTGGACAAGCAGGGATTGCCCAGCCCGACCTACAAGTTCAATGGCGACGAAGCATTGGACCGGGGCAAATATTACTGGCGAGTGCAGGCAGTGGATGGAGCTTCTAACGCTGGCCCGTATTCCAGCGTCCACGAATTGAATTCCGGGATCATTCCAATATGGTTGCTTTCGGCCATGGTGGTCCTGGGCCTGATTGCCTCTACTGGCGGAGCTTACGCTTATTACACTAAAGTCTACTTGCCGAAGAAGGCCCCCCAGCAGGCTCCAGTCTTCCCAGATTTTGTCCGTATCAGCAGGCCGGAAATTGCCGCGCCCATGCCGCCGCCTGCCGCCGCTTCTTCGGCCCCGGCGTTGGCGGCGCCGCGTCGTGCCCTGCCCAGTCCTTTCCGCAGAGGCGGCGGTGGTGCTGGCCGGAGCAGTGTCTCCCCAGAGCAACAAGCCAGGTTGCGCTTGGTAGTGGACTTTGTTGGCTCGATACCGCTAATGGAGGTATCTCCCGACCTGCTTTGGGTGGAAGAACTGGTTGAGTCTTTGGGTGGTGATGCAGAAGGCAGGTTTGAGCAGGTGCTGCGGGGTGACCTGGAGCCGGTATACCAACCGGCGTGGATGCAGCATCCCACCTATCAGGAGATGCAGTCTGAGCCAGCGGCGGCACCCTTCCTGGAAGGTCTGGAATTGTACATTGAATCGGTTAATGACTGTGCCGCGGACACCCTGGCAATTATCAGGAGAATCTACGGTGATTTGGAAGCGGCCGGCTCATTGGAAACCTTGGCAAGTCACCAGTGGCGCTACGTGCTAACGGTCGCCCAAAGCACCACTGGCTGGTTCCGCGGTACTTATTTGGGGCAGCCATCCCCCCGTGAGTACATCATCAAGTCGGGGGCGGGAGACCTGGCTTCGTTGATGGGTGTCGACAGTGCTCCCTTTAGCGGGACCATCATTGATGGGTTGCACGAAGAAGACCTGGTTTTTTACCGCGACCTGCACATTCAGCTAAGGAATACTTATCGTAACGACGATGATGCTCGTGCAATTGCCGCTAAAATGACGGCTACCGGCACGATGAGGGATCAGTTGAACCACAACATCGCTCAATTGGGAGAACAGTCGCAGGGTAGGTAGCCGGTGGATATACCAAGGTTTACCCAGAAAAGCCGAGGGCACCTCAATGGTAGAGGTGCCCTTTCTTTTGGCTAATTCACTGGTTGTGTTAGTCGCGTCGTGTATGCGTAGGAGCGCACCTGAGTGTGCGCCCTGGGCAGAGATACACAAGTCTGTCCCTACCAGGGAATAACAGCTCCATCATGCAGAATTAGCATTACTACCGGCGGCAGTCTGAGTTTTTGGCCTAAGCGAATACGCCCAGCGGGTTCAGCGAGCCGGGAGCGTCATAGACGTCCATTTTTTCCTTGTTTTTCAGATAGGTGACTACCGCGTAGGTGAGCGGCGTAGCCGCAGACTCATAGGCGATCTTAGCCCACCATTGAAACAGGGCGGTACGGAACAGGGCCTCTGGCCCCAGGGCACCGCTGACTCCAAAGGCAATGAAGATGAACACGAAGGAGTCAAACCCCTGACCTACTATTGTTGAACCAATGGTCCGCAGCCAGAGAAAGCGACCTTGCGTCGTATTCTTCAATAGAGATAACGTTGCCGAGTTGGAAAACTCGCCCACCAGATAGGCGGCAAAGGAACCCACTAGAATCAAGGGGAATTGCCCCAATATGGTAGTGTAGGCTTCCTGGTTGGGCCAGAAGACTTCGGCGGGGATTATTCCCCCCAGCCACAGCAACAAGGCCACCAGCACGTTGCAGCCGAAACCCAACCAGATAACGCCCCGCGCTGTTCGGAAGCCATATACCTCGGTGAGCACGTCGCCGATGATGTAGCTGATGGGGAACACAACGATGGCGGCGGGCAGGAACACCAGGTTGCTGCCCATGAATTGACCGGGGAGGGTCGCCACGTGAATCAGCTTAACCGCCATGATATTGGACGTAATCAGCACCGTGATGAACAGGGCAACTACAATTATGAAAGTACCGGAAAATCGCATGACTTAATCCTGGGCAGTTTTAAATTCGGCAGATACGGCGGTGTGAATACCACCTCGGACTTTATAGTCCAGGGTGACTTTCATCCGGTGGGGGTGACAAAGGGCCACCAGGTCTTTGAGGATGCGGTTGGCGGCGTGCTCCTGCACAATGCCCACGTCCCGGTAGGACAGCAGGTAAAACTTCAGCGACTTTAGCTCAATGCAGCTTTGCGAAGGCACATAGCTGATGTACAGGACGCCGTAGTCGGGCAGGCCGGTCCAGGGGCATACCGCGGTGAATTCATCGGTGTCGATGCTAACTTCAGATTCCTGTTCCGGAAACTCATACTGGAAGGCCAATAGGCATTGGCTATCAATGGTTGCTTCATCCTTCCAGGTAAGTTGCTGGTCCAGGCTCTCGTACTGTTTCTTTAGATCAGGGATGGTCGCCACGTTTTGCCTCCTCTGGTTCGGGACCGGGTTGGGGCCAATCTGAGGAACATGATATGCGTCGAGTCGCCGCCGTGTCAAAGCCAAATAATTTGACAGTTGTGATGCGTGTTCCTAAACTAGCGGAAATCAAGATGGCAGACTCCTAAATCTAATTGAACTAATATTACGTGTACCAGATTTGCTAGACCTAGTAACCAAAGCCCCGCAATCGCGGCGAACGTTGACCTTCGCCTCGGTGATGCACGTCTGGAGCGACCTCTTCTTCGCTCTGCTGGTTCCCCTCTTGCCCTCGATAAAAAATGACCTGGGTCTGTCCTTCTTCCAGGTCATGTTGTTCCGCACCATGTTCAATGGATCGACGGCTATCCTGCAAATCCCCGCCGGGTTCATGGCGGAAAGCGTTGGCGAGTACTGGCTGCTGGTGCTGGGCAATGCCTGGGTGGCAGTGGGTCTGATCGGAATGGCCCTATCACCGGTGTTCATTGTGCTGTTGGTGGCGGGCTTTATCGGCGGTCTGGGTGGGGGAACGCAGCATCCGTTGGGGTCTAGCCTGGTGTCGCGGGCCTACGACGCCCGGGGTCGCTCCACGGCGGTGGGCACCGTCAACTTCGCGGGCGACCTGGGTAAAATGCTTGCTCCGCTGGTGGCATTGATCGCAATACCCTTTGGCTGGAGAGCGGTTTTGTGGGCCGTGGGTATCAGCGGCCTGCTTTTCATGGCGTTGTCCATTCCCCTAAAGCGTGCCGTGGACATTGGCAAGCCAGCATCGAAAGGACAGACCGACGCCACACATTCCGAAGATGGCGGACAGATGGGTGGGTTCGCCATGCTCAGCGTAGTTGGATTCCTCGACTCGGCTACCCGAAGCGCGTCGCTGGCGTTTCTGCCCTTCATCATGGCTGGCAAAGGCATGGGCCCCGGCCAGATTAGCATGATGCTGATACTGCTTTTTGCGGGCGGGGCCTTTGGCAAGTACGTGGTCGGGTGGCTGGGCGAACGCTTTGAGACGGTGACCCTGATCTGGGGCACCAAGGGGTTGACGGCGGCGTTGTTGATGCTGTCTCTGGCGACTCCGGCCCTGGCGATGGCCCCGCTGATGCTAGTCTTGGGTATCGGGCTGAACGGAACATCCTCGGCGCTGTACGCCGGAGTGGCTGAACTGATTCCGGCCCGGCGGCGCGCTCGTCTCTATGGTTTCTTCTACACCACCAACGAAGGAGGGACGGTGCTGGCTCCGCTGGTTTACGGGGTCATCGCCGATGTGTTCAATCTGAACATCACCGTGGTGGTGATGGGCCTGGCTACCTTACTGATTTTGCCGGTCAGCCTGGGTTTGCGCAGACATCTGTCTGTAGCTACCAGGAATGCCTGAAACTAGCTGTTTGCCCATCCCGTGGGTTTTTGCTAGACTAGGCGCGTTACGCCCCATACACTATGAGAACCCTGGGAAATCCTAATTTGGCAGAAGAGGAGTCACTATGATTTATGAAGTACGGACGTACACTCTCAAGCCCGGCACGGTAGCGGAATTCGAAGCGAATTTTGCCAAGGCCCTGCCCGCCCGAGAGAAGGTGTCCCCTTTGGGAGCCTTCTGGCACACTGACATCGGCCCCTTGAACCAGGTCATCCACGTTTGGCCCTATGAGAGCCTGAAACATCGGGAGGAATGCCGTGCCACCAAAGTAGAAGGTTGGCCTCCTCCTAATGGTGGCAACATCCTGAACATGGAGTCGGAAATATACAATCCCGCCGAGTTCATGCGCCCAATGGGTGGCGACCAGGCTCTGGGCAATATCTACGAAATGCGCAGCTACACCTATCAGCCCGGGACAATGGGTGAAGTCCTCAAGCGCTGGGCCGCCGCTGTGCCTCATCGTGAGGAGTATTCCCCCTTGGCCGCCGGCATGTACACCGAGTTGGGCGGACTGAACAAGTGGGTGCACATCTGGCCCTACAAAGACCTGGCCGAGCGCAATCAAATCAGGGAAGAAGCTGGCAAAAGCGAGCACTGGCCGCCGCCCACTCGTGAGTTCCTGGTTAAACAGGAGAACAAGATCTTGATCCCAGCCTCCTTCTCCCCAATGCACTGACCTGACTGTGGTCAGATTGGTTTAATGGCCTCAAGATGGGCAGGTGTGAGCCTGCCCATCCAATAATTTCGCTCATCCTGAGCCTGTCGAAGGATAAATCAGTAAGGTTTTCAGGCAGGCTCTTACAGTCTCTTAATAGAATTAGGTACATATGCAATCAGACTTGACTGATCAGGAAGCTGTCAAAGAAGCTAACCAACGGTTCTACGATGCCTTTGGCGCGTTGGACATTGATGGCATGGACGCCGTGTGGGATAACTCCGATCGGTCTCTGTGCGTCCACCCCGGTTGGCAGCCGCTGGTCGGTTGGCCCCTGATTCGCGAGAGTTGGCAAGCTATCTTGGACCACGCGACTCTGATGCACTTCAATGTTCAGTACATCAACGTGGTGGTGGCAGGCGACTGTGCCTGGGTTACCTGTGTTGAAAACATCACCAGCGTGTTGCAGGGTCGGGCTGGCAACTTCGGCGTACTGGCTACCAACATCTTCGTTCGGGCCGCCCCGGGTTGGCGCATGATTGCCCACCACGCTTCGCCTCAGATGTAAGGACTCCTCACCCTCAAACGCCGCCATATACCGTCGCTTCTGCTGACGATGGCATTTCTAAGTCGTTGGTCATTTCGATATAATGGTAATCACTTGGCGACAGTGCTGTCTTCAATCTATTCTCTCGATCTAAACCGGAATCCCCGATGCCATATCAGGTCGAGGCCAGACTCGGCGTCGCTGGAATTTCGATAAAAGGATTTGGTGCATGACCCCTGATGCCGCTGGCTTGACCAGAACGGACAAAAACTTGTGGAACGCCATTTTGGGCGAAGCGATGGCCTATTTGAAATACAACGCCTACGCTCACCGTGCATTGGAGGAGGGCTATCCAGAAGTGGCCCAAATCTTTCAGGAAGTGGCCGGGGCCGAGACCATCCACGGAATGAACCATCTGCGGGTGGCCGGTGAGATTGGCTCAACCGCCGCTAACTTGCAGCAGGTCACCACCAGCGAGACCAAAGAGTTCAGCACCATGTATCCCCGCATGATTCAGGACGCTCTGAACGAAAACCGCCAGGACGCTGCCGAGTCGTTTGCGCTGGCCCTGGAGCGGGAGCGGCACCACCAGGAAGTGTTTGCCAGAGCGTTGGAACTGTTGCAGCAAAAGCAGAAACGCTTGGCCGAAATGAGTGCGGCAATGGCGACTCAGACAACGGCAATTGCTTCAACTCCTGTGGTATCGGCGCTCGCCGCGACTTTACCCACCGGCGGGGGCATCGGCGAGTTAGACCTGCAAACCTATACGGCGGCGGCCATGGAGGTTGACCGGGAGCGGTTCCGTGTCGCTAATCTGGGCCGACTGCGTGAGGTAGTCTTCGGCGCTCAAGACGGTATTCTCAGCACCGTGGCGCTGGTCACTTCAATAGCAGTGGCGGTGGGGGACAACTCTACCGTGCTGGTGGCCGGGTTGGCGGCTGCTCTGGCGGGAATGCTCTCAATGGCTACCGGAGCCTACCTGGGTTCACGGGCACAGCAGGATGTCCGAATGTCGGAAATATCCAGGGAAGCGCTGGAATTGGAGGAAAGGCCGGAAGAGGAATACGCCGAACTGGTGGTCATATTCCAACGCGAGGGCAAGACTTACGAAGAAGCCAGGCTGCTAGCCGATGAGATTTCTCAGGACAAGGAACTGTGGCTCAACACGCTGATTGAGAAGGAACTGGGTATCAGCCCAGAGGACACCGGCAGTCCGATCAGGGATGCGCTGGCTATGGGAACGTCTTTTATTGTGGCTGCGGCTATCCCGATCATCCCCTATCTGTTCTTGACCGGCCTCTTTGCCATTGGCGTATCGGTGCTGGGTGGGTTGATTGCCCTGTTCGTACTGGGAATGGCCAAGGGGAGGTTGGTGCAGCGGTCGCCGATCCTGCAAGGCCTGGAAATCCTGGGCATTGGCGTGGTGTCGGCGGCCATCGGATATTTCTTGGGTGACTTGATTCCCAGGTTGGTTACATAGCACGAAACCAACAATACAGTAACCAGCAATCACCCAATTTTGGCGTAATGCTCCCTGACCGCCACCAGGAAATCAACCGGATTGTCGCCCGCTACCAGGTGACCCGCCCTGGGAACGGTCACGGTGGAGCAATTGGGAATCACCTTCTGCATTTTCTGCATGGTCTCGTCGGCGAATATGTCGCTGTCGCCGCCCCGCAGTACCAGGGTGGGGCAGGTGATCTTGGCCACGGCTTCCCAAAGCTGTTCCGCAGTCCATTGGGGAGATCGCTGACCTTGAGTGCGTAACAACTTATCGTATTTCCAGGTCCACTTGCCGTCGGCGCGCTGGCGAATACTGTATTTCAGCGAGCCCAAAGTTTGCTCCCGCGTGCGGCCGGTGTATTCCTGCACCCGCTCGGCGAACTCATCGAAACTGTCCAACTCATCAGGCAGTTCCCGGAAACTCTGGATACGGTTGCGCCCCCGGTGTTGAGCCTCCGGGCCGGTATCGACGATGACCAGCGACTTCAGTTTGTCCGGGTGTCGGGACGCCCACACATAGCTGTTGCGTCCGCCCATAGAGTGGCCAATGAGGTGGAACCCTTCCAGCCCTAAAGCCTCTACGAATCCGTCAATGTCGCTCTGGTGTCCTTCGATGGAATAATCGCCGTCCGATGCCCAGTCGCTGTCGCCGTGACCTCGCTGGTCCAGGGCCAGGATGTGGTAGTCTTCCGAAAGCGGTAGGCTCACGAAGTCCCAGCTATGCCCCTGTTGCGACCCGCCGTGCAGCATCACAATAAGGGGACTGGAGGGTTTGCCCCACTCCAGGTAGTGGAAGTTCATGCCATTGACCTTTACCTGCTGATCAACCGGCTCGTTCTCCTGGGTGAAAGGCACCCCCTTCTGCCGTGCCGCCTGGTGCAGCGTTAGCCCTAGCGAGTGAGATGCCATGGCCGAACCTCCTGATTGGTGTCTAAAATATCAGAATAATGATAACTTAAGTGTCAAGGTGAATTAGTCTGGAAGGCAGTCACCTGCAAAAATATTTATTAGGGTAATTTTTCCCTAACCACCGGTCGCTCTCCTTTAGGGTGAAGAGAGTCTGAGCGCAGCAAGGTTGGGGTGAGGGTCGGCCAAACAGGTAACAGAGACGGTTGTAAGTGTTCAGAGTTGATGAGGTGAAATGGTCCAAAGGTGTTGGCAATATTCGGGCACCCAAGGGTGTAGTTATGGTAAACCAGAGGTATGGACACCGAACTGGACCTAAACGTCGCGAGCCGAGAAGTGTTGCTGGCTATCCTGGTCCAACAACAGGGCACTATCAACGAGCAGCAGTCGACTATTGCCCAATTGCAGCAGTTGGTTGCGGCCTTGAAGGCCCGTTTGAACCGGCGGAACTCGCCTGGCATGCCGGGTAACAAGCCACCTTCAGACCGGCCAGGGCCGAACCAGGGGCCACGCAAAGGGCGACCTCATGGCTTCGCCCGAGTGCGGATGGCGCCAACCCAGCGGGTGGAGCATGCCGTGGAGGTCTGCCCAGATTGCAAAACCCGGCTGGTTGGGGGATGGGTGCAGCGGACCCGGGAGGTCATTGAGATTCCCGTGGTCCCGGTCCAGGTCACCGAGCATGTCTTTGTGGCACGGGTTTGTCCGGTGTGTGAGCGGCGGCGGGTGCCTAAGGTGGCCTTGAAGAGCGTGGTTGTCGGCCAGCAGCGCTGGGGGGTCAACCTGGTCAGCCTGATGGTGACCCTGCGGGAAGAGGGACGGTTGCCCTTACGGACCATCCAATGGTATCTAAAGACGGTCCACCAATTGGATCTGAGCGTTGGCAGCATCGTCCGGGCCATCCAGGGGACATCCCGACAGGCCCAGCCGGTGGTGGCCGAGGTACTGGATCAAATCCGGGCCAGCCCGGTGGTGCAGGCCGATGAAACCGGCTGGCGCCAGGACGGGACTAACGGGTACGTCTGGACCTTCAGCACCCCCACCGAACGATACTTCCTGCGCCGCGGTCGCCATAAGGAGGTGGTGGACGAGGTCCTGGATGAGTCCTTCAGCGGGGTGTTGGTGAGCGATTTCTACGCCGCCTATAACCATTACCCCGGCCTGAAGCAGCGGTGCTGGGCCCATCTGCTTCGGGACATCCACCACTTGAAGGTGCTGTACCCCGACGACGCCAAGCTCGCCCGGTGGAGTGGGGCCGTCCACAAACTCTACGCTGAGGCGAAAGCCTTGGTCCATCCCGAGGCACCGCAGCGGCGTCTGGCCCAACTGGGGCTGGAACGTAAATTGCTGTCCTGCTGCCGCCCGTTCCTTAACGACCCATCAGCGGTTCAGGGCAGGCTCTGTCGGCGCATTGAGCGCTTCATCAAGGAGCTATTTGTCTTTGTGGCTGACCCTGCGGTGCCATCCGATAACAACGCCGCCGAGCGCAGCCTACGGCATCTGGTAACCAGTCGCAAGATCAGTGGTGGTACCCGTTCGGACCAGGGCACCAGCAGCAAGATGACTCTGGCCTCCCTCTTCGGTACCTGGCGGGCCCGAGGACTCAATCCTCTCCTACAGTGCCATCAGTTGCTCACTTCCCCCCAAATCTGAGCACTTACCCAGAAATTTCACTGTCAATTCCCGTGTATTTCTGGAATGCGGCTCTTCTAGGTGCGGTTGGTGGTCTACCCTGAACTAGAAAATCACCCCTTGGCTGGCGATTAGAGTATGGCAGCCAAGGGGTGATAATATACGCGGTTTGCTTAATAGTTGGTTTAGTAGTTACTAGAAGCGAGCGGCTTACAGGCGTCCTCCGTCATAGAGGCCCACGAAGTAGGGAGGTATCTTGCGATAAACCTGGATACGGTTGCGCTGGGAGTCGACGATGAAGATTCGGTCTTGGTCATCGACGGTCACGCCGATTGGCCCGCGCAAGAATTTCTCTCTCTCCAGGCCCTGGGAGATTTCCCGCTCCAAACGCATCTCCGGGTTCGCGTCCAGCTTGGCTTCCCCCCATTTTGATATCGTGGCGTCGCCGGTGATTTGGGTAATATATTGTCCATCAACATCGAAAATCTGGAGGCGGTCATTATCCCAGTCGGCCACATAGATCAGCCCTTCCTGGTCCACCGCAACGCCGGTGGGCCGTTTAAACTGACCATCTCCATTGCCTGAAGCGCCGAACTTCATCAGAAACTTGCCGTCTTTGCTGAATTTCTGGATGCGGTCATTGCGCCAGTCAGCCACGTAAACGTCGCCGTTCTGATCAAGGGTAATACCCCAAGGCATGTTAAACTCGCCGTCTCCGGTGCCTTCATGTCCCCACTTCATCAGGAACTTACCGTCTTTGGTGAATTTTTGTACTCGATTATTGCCGGTATCCACCAGATATATATTATCTTCGCTGTCGATGGCGATGCCGGAAGGCTTATCGAACTCACCGTCTCCTTGGCCCACTATTCCCCACGAGCCGAGCCAGTCCCCATCTTTGGCGAAGATGGCGACACGATTGAGCCATTCATCGGTCACATATAAATTCTCCGCGCTATCCAGGGCAATGTCGGTGGGCCAGACCAGAGTGCCCGGGGCGTCCGACTCGCCGGTATCCATCAAATCGGCGCCTAACCGACCACCGTTGCCGATCTCGCCAATGTAGTCTTCTCGGACGGTACAAACGGTAATCCGCTTGGAATCAGCCCGGTAATCGTAGGCGCGGCTCACCACATACATCACGTCCTCCGCGCCTCGGGCGACCGCCACCGGGTTTTTGAAGCCAGTGCCAGCCTCCTCACCGCGTCCTATGGTGTGAGTATAACGAAACGTCGCGCCTTGAACTTGAGTAGTCATTATTACCTCGCAGTCATGTGCTTTCGTCTTTCCCGTACCATCGGGAGAAGGTTCTAATTTGTTGCAGTACTCAGAAGGGCATTCGCGGGTGGTGCGCCTCCGAAACTAAATCTTTCTGCAATTGGGAAGCCTAAGTAAACTGGTACTCTTGTGTTGATACGATCAGCTGGAGCATCTGCCCAATCGAATGGGCAAATTCCTCGGTGCCTGTGTCCAGCGCGCTGGCCGTTTGGAACTGGGACAACAAGAGTGTTCGAGTATCCTCCATCAGGCCGTATCCCCCCAGCATCTCCAGGCATCCCTCCACCAGTCGTTCTGCCGGCACAGTGGGGCCTTCGGCTCCCAGCCGATTGATAATAGCCTGTATCCCAGGGGCCTCAACGCGTCCCATTTCACCGGCCGTGAAGTTGACGCGTTCCACCAGAGTCCCGCTATCGATCCATTCTCTGCCGGTGTGCCACCCCTCAACCGTGGGAGGGTTCAGCAGGTCCTGACCCATGTATCTAATTTCCAGTCCAGCATCGTACATCCTGGGCTTGGGCTGGGCGAAATCGCCCACCAAGCGCAGAGTGCCGCAGACCACCTCGGCCGGGCTTTTCACCTTCGCAAATTGGGCATTCTTGAAGGAGTCAGAATTAAACAGCACCCGCAACATGGCCCGGATTTCATACCCCGACCGGAAGTATTCCTCCTCCAGAGCCTTGATTAGCTCCGGGTCTTGGGGCGGAGTGCTCTCCCAGGCAGGCACCTGTGGTTCATCGGCCACAAAAAAATCGTAGAGATGCCTGGCAATGAACCGAGCGGTGGCGGGCTGCTTGGCGATTATGGTGATGATGTCCTGGCCGTTGAAATTGCCCGTCTCGCCCAGGAAGGTCTTTTCTTCCTCTATATGGTCAAAGTGGTTGTAGAGGAACTGATTGTGGTACCGGCCATAGGGGTACCTGGGTATCCCATTGGCGACAGTCCATCCGGTAAAGGCCTGAGCGCAGGCTTTCACGTCGTTCTCGGTGTAGTTGGGATGGCCGTCCATGCCGACGCCCATGGTGAATAGCTCCAGCAGTTCTCGGCCCCAGTTCTCGTTGACGGCGTCTTTGTGGCTGAGTTGGTTGTCTAGATAGTAGAGCATGGCCGGGTTGGTGGCGACGTCCAGCAGTAGCTGATCGAATTTGCCCAGGCCGCTGGCCCGGAACTTGTCCAACTGTACTAGAATGTTATGGGGGGCCATGCACTTGGAGTCGCCGACACAGAATATGCCGTGCCAGAAGAGGCAGATTTTCTCCTCAAGCTGACGCGGCGAGTTCACCATTCGGTAAGCCCAATACCCCTGGTTGCCTGCCAGGTAGCCCATATCCCGCCACCCCATGTACCGCTGCATCACGTCCATGTTCAATTCGGGCTGGTCTTCAGGATGCAGCAGTTCTTCAAGAGTGGCTTCATATCCTTTGGTCGCCCGCTGCGCCAGTTCCTCGTAGGAGGCACCGAACCCGGCCCGACGCATTAGGTGGGCCATCAAAGCAACATCGTTGTTTGACATATATTCCTCTGTTTGCTACCGCCTTTAGTTGGTGTTTCAGCACACCGCCCCGGCGCTAAACGTCCGTTCTGGCTTCACCCGCTGCAGGCGGCATCCCTGATAAAATTCGTTGCCAGAAGGATATCAGGCTTGGGTGACCCAGTTTGGCCCCAAGCCTGATTAATCTTCCGGAAGTGGTTATCGCTTAGTCTTTGGCGATAAAGTCCATTTTTTCGAAGCTGCCGTTGACCAGAGGCTTGGAATCCAAGCCCATCCAGTCCTCTAGCAGAGTGGCGTACAGGCCACGAAAGTCGTTGTTGAAGTGCAGGTTGCCCTCCAGCAACTTGTCCGCTTCCAGGGAAGGATACTCGCCATAGAAGCCACCCTTGACCCGATCCCCAATCACGAAGGCAGCGCCGCCAGAGCCGTGGTCAGTGCCGGAGCCATTGTCGTGTACCCGGCGACCAAACTCGGTGAATACCAAGAGCACCACGTTGTCGCTGGCGTTGTTTTGCTTCAGGTCGTCATAGAAGTCGCTGATGGTCTGGGAGACGTTGGTGGTTAGGTTGGCGTGGGCCGACATCTGCGTGGCGTGGGTGTCAAAGCTGTTGTACGGAGCGGTGGTGTACAGGAACCGGGTTCCCAGGTCAGCAATATGTACCTGAGCAATGTTCCTCATGTATTGAGACATGGAACTGGGGCCATACTCCACCGTGGAGGAGTATTTTTCCGGCGCGGTGGCCAGAATGTCGGCTCCGGCCAGCGCATCCATTCCGGTCTGGGAGAGGTACTCCATCACCGGGCCGCGACCCATTGCCGGTGAGTACATCCGAGAGAAGATGTCCAAGGCCTGGGTCCGCTCTTGTTCCACTTCAATACTGGTCAATACTCCGTAGGTCTCCAGGTTCCCTACAGAAGCGACGGGCACGCCGGGCGCAGACAATGCCCGGGGCAGGCCCCGCCCAAAGTTTACTCCGGTCAGCACGTTATCTTTGTTGGGGTCCAGCTCACGAATGGCCCGCCCAACCCAGCCTTCATCGGCCAGCTTTTCCGGCTCGCAAGTGTGCCAAATGTCCATTGAACGGAAATGGGAAAGGTTGGGGTTTGGATAGCCAACACCCTGAATGATGGCGACTTTTCCATCGTCGAACAGTCTCTTGAAGGGCACCATATTGGGGTTAAAGCCCACCTGGTCATTGATGGGGATGACTTGATCTTCAGGAATCCTGATGTTAGGACGATTGTCGTAATACAGGGGATTGGAATAAGGAACGATGGTGTTCATAAAGTCGTTGCCGCCCGACAGTTGCAGGACTACCAGGACGGGATCTTTCTTAGTGCTGGTCATGTTTTCTCCTAGTATGGGGGTAGAATCCGCATCCGCTAATTTTGGATGCTAAGCGACCGGGGAGGTTGCAAACCTCCCCCAATAATCTTTAGTTGCTATTTAGTTGAATTGATACTCTTGAGTAGAAACAATTAACTGAAGTATTTGCCCGACAGCCAGGGCAAACTCTTTGGAGTTGGTGTTCAACCTTGCGGCGGGTTGGGCGTGGTTCAATAGCAGGCTGTGATTGTCCTCGCTGAGTTCGTAGCAGCCCAGCGCTTTCAGGCAGCCATCCACCAATTGTTCCGCCGAAATAGTCGAACCCTCAGAACTCAACCGATTAATAATTGCCTGGATTCCCGGAGCATCAACACGGCCCATCTCGCCAGCCGCGAAGTTGACCCGCTCCACCAGCGTGCCACTGTCGATCCATTCTTTGCCGGTATGCCACCCCTCAACTGTAGGGGGATTCAGCAGGTCTTGGCCCATATAACGAATTTCCAAAGCTGGGTCGTACATCCGGGGCTTAGGCTCGGTGAAGTCACCCACTAATCGCAGGGTTCCGCACACAATTTCCGATGGATTTTTTACCTTAACGAAACGGGCGTTTTTGAAGGTATCCGAGTTAAACAGTACCCGCAGCATTGACCGAATCTCGTAGCCGGAGCGGAAGTATTCAGCTTCCAGTTCCTTGATCAACTCAGGATGCAGGGGCGGAACGTGCTGCCAGGCTGGCACCTGAGGTTCATCGGATACAAAATAGTTGGACAGGTGCCTGGCGATGAAACGGGCGGTGGCGGGCTGTTTGGCGATAATTTTGACAATGTCGCCGCCATTGAAGTTGCCGGTTTCTCCCAGGAAAGTCTTGTCTTCCTCAATATGGTCATTTCGGTTGTAGAGGAACCGGTTGGCGTAGCTGCCATAAGGGTACCTGGGAATTGCGTTGGCGATGGTCCAGCCCGTAAAGGCTTGGGCGCAGGCTTTAACGTCATCCTCTGAGTAGTTGGAGTGGCCGTCCATGCCGACGCCCAGGGAGAATAGTTCCAGTAGTTCGCGTCCCCAGTTCTCGTTAACGGCTTCCTTGTGGCTCAACTGATTGTCCAGGTAGTAGAGCATTGCCGGATCGCTCGCCAGGTACATCAACAACTCTTCAAAATTGCCCAAGCCATAGGACCGGAAATTGTTCAACTCTAGCAGTATTTGCTTGGCCCGCATGCATTTAGAGTCCCCGACGCAGAAAATACCGTGCCAAAACAGGCAGACCTTTTCTTCCAATTGACGGGGGGAATTGACCATACGGTAAGTCCAGTACCCCTGATTGGCCATAAAGCCGTTCATGTCCCGCCAGCCGTGCATATAGCGGTTCATTACGTCCATCTCTAAATCGGGCTGCACTTCAGGATGAAGCAGTTCTTCCACCGTGGCCTCATAGCCTTTTGCCGCGCGCTGTTCCAGTTCCTCATAAGAAGCCCCAAACCCAGCTCGACGCATCAGGTGAGCCATTAAAGCAATCTCGTTTTCTGCCATGCTTATAACTCCTTTTGAATTTCTTCAGGTAGCTGTGCGTCAACTGGCACTCACCCGATTTTCCCAGATTTATGCAGCGTCTGACACAGCTGATGCCAGACTGGTCTAACGTATTATATCTGAAAAAAATTGTCAATGGCTTCGTGCTTGGCCCACTGGCAACCCATATGGAATGCTACCGAACAACGGCTGATCCGAAAAGCCGCCGCAGCGTATTAACCGAATACCGCCGCGTTTGGACATTGGGGTGATTACCCTACCAAAATCAATAGGTTCCCACTCAGTTTTCTGCTGAAAGAATTTGCTACAGTCAATTCATTAGGCCTATTTGTATCAGGTCCTGGTATTTGGACTGTAGCGGATGGAGGGTCAGGACAACGCCAACGCAGTGAGGTAGATATGCAGCGGGACTGCGCTCTTAGAATAACTCGGGTAGGGACAACGCTGTCGTTTTTAATAGTGGCAGTGCTGCTTTTGGCCGGGTGTGTCTACGGTACGGCAGCCCGCCCAGTAATTAATGAGCCAGTAATTACTGAGTCGGTAAATAAGAGATCCGAAGTCGCTCCTTCAATAAACTTGTTGACTCCTTGGGCCGGACAGACGTTGTCCGCTGACAATGTTGAAGTTAAGGTTGAAATTGATGGGTTCACCGTCGATGCCAAGGCAATGGGTGGCGCTGCGGTAGCTGGTAGAGGCCATTGGCACCTGTATTTGGACGGTGAGTTTATGCTGGATAGTGCTCAAGGACGCGTCATGTTGGAACCGTTGCTCAGTGGCCCTCATCACATGAGAGTGGCGTTGGCCAACAACGACCATTACCTCTTGAATCCTTCAATTGAGGACAGCGTGGTATTTGACATAATGCCAGGTGAAGATGTGGCGGCCCTGGAAGCGGCCCCTGAATTCTGATCTGCCCGGGATTCCCAACGTATCATTCTCCGTCCGCAGCGTAAAAGAGTTGGAGGACGCTGGTCGCCAGGTTTTACTATCGCTGGCCGCCAATATCTCCTGGATGTGGTATAACTACGCTTGGGCGGAAGGGCATCCGTTCAATGACCGCCGCGTTCGAGAGGCATTGTCCATTGCCATTGATCGGGAGTCGATCGGAACGGGCCTCTATGCCGGACAGACCACGCCCGCCTGCTGTTACTGGGTGGTTGAGGGCAATGTCGGGTATCCCGGGGATGTCGCTCCCTCGCCCTATGATCCAGAACGGGCACAACAGCTTCTGAAAGACGCTGGCTACGAGGGGATGGAGCTGAAGCTTTACACTTTCTCCGGAGATGCCGATTTTGCCGACCAACCGGGCCTCACCGAAGCAATTGCCGGGTATTTCGAAGCCATCGGTCTGAAACCGACGGTCAAAGTAGTAGATGCACCGGTGTTACGCGAGACTTTCTCCACCGCCACCAAGGATCAGGCTCAGATTGACGCAGCCATCGCGCAGCAGCCGCCCTATCAGCTGGCCGTGCGGGGCAGCGACACCCGGCCGCATTCCTATCGGGGCAGCCAGATTTTCTACCACTCCCAAGGACGCTGGCAACTGATGAAAGATCCGGCAATCTTTGACCCAATCCTGGACGACGCGGCCAATGCTTTCTCCCTGGAAGAGCAGCACGAGGCAATGGCCGACTTCCACCGAACGCTGGCCAACGACTACTGGGTTGCGCCCTTGTTGGAAGCGGGCGCGGTGTTTGGAGCTTCAGCCAAAGTCCAGGAATGGCAGCCGATTACCGGCAAGCCTTATCCACATAACCATTGGACCATCAGGCCGCCCCAATAATTCCAGTGCGGTTATAATACCTGGGTGTTCAAGGGCTGATGGTGAGGACTAATATGGCTTCCATCAGCCTTTTCAGTTACGGAGCCGGGTCATGCTTAAGTATATTGGGCTGAGAGTCTTCCAAGCTGTGTTGGGGTTGTGGTTCATCGCCACCCTGGTGTTCGTACTATCCCGATCAGTGGGAGACCCGGCTGAAGTATTCACCGCCCAGTTCGCCACCGTTGAAGCAAGGGGTTTGATGGAGCAAAGGCTGGGTCTGGACAAGCCATTGTACTACCAGTACGGGTTGTTCATGGGCCAGTTACTGCAAGGCGATCTGGGTACGTCAGTCCGCAGTTCGATTCCAGTGACCCAGACTCTGGCGGAGCGGATGCCAGCCACCTTCACTCTGGCATTAGTCGCCATGACATTCGCCCTGGTGTTTTCCATACCGCTGGGAGGGCTCAGCGCGGTTTATCGGGACACTCCAATTGATTGGATCGCCAAGGTCATTGCCTTCGTCGGTCAGTCGATGCCTCCCTTCTGGCTGGGCATCATGCTGATAATCCTGTTCTCGGTGGTATTGGGTCTGCTGCCGCCGGTGGGCCGTGGCGGGTTAAATTCTTACATCCTGCCCGGATTCACCTTGGGTTGGGCGGTGATGGCCGGAATGGTGCGTCTGGTTCGTTCCAGCATGCTGGATGTTCTGGACAGCGACTACGTTACAATGGCCCGGGCCAAGGGGTTGGCCGAGGTGGTGGTTGTCAGCAAGCACGCCCTCCGCAACGCTTTGATACCGGTTATAACCTATAGTAGCCTGGTATTTGGCGCATTCATGAACGGCTCAATAGTGGTGGAGTAGGTTTTTGTCTGGCCGGGAATTGGTCAAGAAGCCCTCCGAGCGGTAATTGCGCGGGACTTCCCAGTGGTACAGGGAGTGGTGATAGTGTTCGGCGGCTTCTTCATTTTGATCAACCTCCTGGTGGACATCCTGTACGCATTTGTCGACCCTCGAATCAAGTACTCTTCGAGTTAGATCGTAAGTAGTAAATGGCAAAAGTAACCGATTAAACAGTTGTATTGAGTGGCCCACAATTATGCTGGCAGAGTGCGCTGAAGGTTATGGCTGGCCTCCGGCGTGCGCCCTTGCTGCCTTCAATCGTGCTGGGTGTGCTGCTGATTTGCGCGGTATTTGGCCCCTTGTTTGGTCCCCACAAGCCGACGGCGGTGAACTTGGCCAACACCTTGTCACCTCCCGCATGGCACGCCGAAGATACCCTTTTCCCATGTTTTGGGCACCGACAAACTGGGCCGGGACATTTTGAGCCGGCTGATCCACGGCTCCAGAGTATCTTTATCGTTGTCTCTGCTGATAATCCTGATCGGTGGCAGCGTTGGGACTTTGCTGGGTCTGGTTTCTGGGTATTCCGGCAAAAAGACCGACGCGGTTATCCAGCGGGGAGTGGAAGTCATTCTGGCCATGCCCACTATCCTGGTGGCATTGGTTTTTGTGTACGTTCTTGGCCGCCCGCTTTACCAGCGTGATGTTTATCTTGTCGCCGTTCTTGGCCGCCCGCTTTACGCGGATAGTTAGGGGTGAGACCTTGAGCGTCCGCGAACGCGACTATGTTGCGGTGGCCAAGGTAATTGGGTCGCCAACCTACCGAATCCTGCTCCGGCATATATTGCCTAACGTTTTTAACACCATTATCGTTCTGGCGACTCTTGAAGTGGGCCACCTTATCTTGCTGGAGTCGTCCTTGAGCTTCTTGGGTGTGGGCGTGCCTCCGCCCCAACCGGCCTGGGGTCAGATGGTGGCCGACGGCAGGGAGTTTGTTTCGTCAGCATATTGGGTTGCCCTATTCCCGGGGCTGGCTATTCTGGCGGCGGTGCTGTCGCTCAATCTGTTTGGCGACTGGTTGCGCGACACTCTGGACCCCCGCCGGCGTCAACTGTGATGGCCGCGATTCTCGAAAATAGTTAGTACTGGTTTAACGCCTGGGTTAAGTGCTTTGACCTGAGCCTGTCGCTTAATATTTATGACTGATCTACAAAATGAGAAGCCGGTACTGCTCCGGGTAGAAGGACTCAAACCCACTTCTTCCAGCTTGACGCGGTGCTGAAAGCAGTAGATGGAGTTAGCTTCACGGTGCGGGAAGGCGAAGCGGTGGGATTGGTGGGTGAGTCGGGCAGCGGCAAAACCATGACCTGCCTGTCGCTGCCATGGCTAGTACACCTTGGCTGAAAAACAAAGGTAATATAAAGGTAATATAATAGTGGGGCCGCTGAGACGGCAGATTTGAAG
>MUCJ01000015.1 GCA_002816715.1 SAR202 cluster bacterium Casp-Chloro-G3
GCCCGAAGACATGGGGCTGCTACCCGACGGAGATACCTCTCCGCCTATGGCCAGCGGCGGGGGAAACGGCCCCTCTGGCCGGCAGTTGGAGTTGCGGGACTACACGGTAAAAGAAGCGATGCGAACCAGGGCCTACTGGCTGCTCATGGTGGGTGCCGGGCTGAGGCAGATGGCTACCCTGGGCATTCTGGTCAGCATTGTGCCCATACTTGAGACCAAGGGCCTGAGCAATCAGGGGGCGGCCAACCTGACTGGACTGATGTTTGGGATCAACTTCTTTTCCAGGCTGGTCATTGGCTATTTTGGTGATCGCTTTCCCAAGTCGCTGATATTGGGCTGCACCTTGTCGATTGAGGCATTGGGTTTCATTTTTCTTTTCTTCGGTGATTGGAGCGGATTTGGCATTGTTCTGATCCTGCTGTTCATCTTTTTTCAGGGAATGGGTGATGGCGCTGGAATCATTGTTTGGGCCGCGTTGGGCGAATACTTTGGGCGCGACCGCTTCGCCACGCTACGGGGATATATCACCTTCGCGTTTTCCTGGGCGTTGATCGCGTCGCCGGTATATGCCGGTTGGGTTTTCGATCACTTCGGTAACTTTGATTGGGCCATCGGCCCGGGGGGAATCTGCGCGGCCATCGCCAGCCTATGCTTCTTCGCCATCAAGAAGCCTCCGCAGTTGACCCGGGAAGAGCCGGAACCAACCTCTCCGGCAGAAGCTTCCATCTGAACCAATTTCGTCATTGTCCTTTCCGCTCAGTGCGAGCGGGCTAAATCCGTTCGTGTTGAGATAGTCGAACCACCAAGCCAATGCCGCATGCGATTTTGGAATACCTTGATCAGACCCGGCGAAGGTGTTTGACGGCGTCGTTCAACTCTCCTAGACTACCGATATTCGATTGGAGCGTGGATTATGAGCACAATGCCGGATAAGATTACTATCGCTGACCCCAAAGCAGCCGTCGCTGAGTGGTTCAAACGCTTGGACAAAAACTGCGCCGCGGTGGATTACGACTCGACCCGGCCAATTTTTGCCGATGATGTTGTGTCCTTTGGTACCAGGGCCGACATTGTCTCCGGACTGGCACCGCTTCAGCAAAACCAGTGGGAGGGCATCTGGCCCAATATCAAGGACTTCAAGGTAAATCTGGATACCATCCACGCTGGCGGCGATCAGAACATGGCCTGGGGCGTGGCGACCTGGACTTCCACCGGCTTCAACGAAGACGGGACGTCTTTCTTTCGGCCCGGTCGTGCCACCACAATACTGGAACGCCGCGACGGAGCGTGGGTGTCGGTGCATACCCATTTCTCGCTGAACCCGGGCACTCCTCCCCGAACCTACGGCCCAAAGTAGAGAACATGGGCCTGATACGAGGTGAGGTCTGCCATAAACCAGGATCACTCCTATTTTCTATCTCAATGGGATATCATAGGGGCTGCTGATGCCCCTGTAGTCCGCAAGGAGGAGCCATGACCACCATTCTGGAAGAATATGTCGCCAAACATCCAGGATCAGCCCAGCGGTATGCTGAGGCAGTCCAGATATTTCCCAGTGGCGTGACCCACGACAACCGTTACGCCGAACCCTTCCCTCTATACATCACCCACGGTACCGGCCCCCGCAAGTGGGACGTGGACGGTAATGAATACATCGACTACGTTTCAGGACATGGCGCGCTGCTGCTGGGGCACTCCCATCCGGCCATCGTCGCGGCGGTGACCGAGCAAATTAGCCGAGGCACCCACCTGGGCGCTTGCACCGAAGAGGAAGTGCGCTGGGCCAAGGCCATCCAAGCGTTGGTGCCGTCGGTGGAGAAAATACGATTCAACAGTTCGGGCACCGAGGCCACGCTGATGGCCATGCGGCTGGCCCGGGCCTACACCGGCAAGAACAAGGTCATCAAGCTGCAAGACCACTTTCACGGCTGGCACGACTACGCAATGGCCGGCTCGGACCGCTCCGCGCCGGGAATACCGCCGGAGACGTTCAACAGCATGGTGATCGTCCCTCCTGGTGACCTGCCTGCCGTAGAGACCGCACTGAGTCGGGACTCAGACATTGCTGCGTTGATTTTGGAGCCAACCGGAGCGCACTACGGACAGCTCCCCTTCGACGTTCCCAACTACCTGAAAGGCCTGCGTGAGCTAACCAAACAGTATGGCGTGGTGCTGATCTTCGACGAGGTGGTCACCGGGTTTCGGGCATCGCCCGGCGGGGCGCAGGTTCGATATGGAGTAACCCCAGACCTGACCACGATGGCCAAGATAGTTGCTGGCGCTTTGCCCGGTGGAGCAGTGGGCGGCCAGGCCGACATCGTTGACATGATTGCCCATCGGGGCGACCCGGAATGGGACAGCCAGCATCGGGTCTACCATCCGGGCACCTTCAATGCCAACCCGCTGTCGGCGGTGGCCGGTGCCACCTGCCTGGAAATCATCGCCAGTCAATCTATCAATCAGCGGGCCGACGCCATGGCCGACCGCCTCAAGACAGGTCTCAACGACGTTTTTGGCCGCATGGAAATCTCCGGCCACGCCCACGGCATCGCCTCCATGATTCACGTGGTGCTGGCCGACTGCGACTGTAATCGGGAAATTTGCAGCATGCCCCATAGCCAAATCAAGCAGGCTACCGCCGGGCCAGCGGTAACCGGGTTGAAGCGCGGGCTGCTGAACCACGGCGTAGACATAATGGGTCGGGACGCCTTCCTGGTGTCGGCTACCCACACTGAAAGTGATATCGACGAAACGCTGGCGGCTTTCGAGCAGACTCTGGAGTTGGTAAGGGGCGAGGGGTTGCTTTAGGGAGCAGGGCCAATGCCCAAGACTCCCCCTTTCTGCTAGAATCCCCCTGGATTGGTCAGGGATTACTAAACATAAGGTGGAGGTGTAAATATGCCATCCTTCTGGGAGAAGCTTCAAGTAGACGGCCAGGACATGTCGGTCTACGCCAGTGTGCCCAGCGGCTCCGGCCCCTTTCCGGCGGTGTTGATCGCTCATCCGGCCAGCGGCGTGGCCGAGTTCACTCAGAGTATCGCCGACCGTCTGGCTGAGGCAGGCTTCGCGGCGGTGGCTCCCGACCTGTTTCACCGGGTCACTGAGGAGATGACCGCCGACGGCACGGCCAAGAACGCCTTTTTGAAAGACGCCGAGATCGTCGCTGACATGAACGCAACGGTGGACTGGCTTCGCGGACATGCGGCCATCCAAGGCGACCGCATTGGCGTCACCGGCTTCTGCATGGGCGGACGGGTAGCCTGGCTGGCGGCGGCGAGCAATCCCCATTTCAAGGCGGTGGTGCCCTACTACCCCGGCAACCTGTGGGTGGCCCGTGATGCTCCCCAATCGCCCTTTGAGTTGGTTGGAAACATCGACTGTCCCATGCTGACCCACTTCGGCGAAGTAGATGTGAATCCTTCTCAGGAGGATATGCGCAAGCTGGACGATGAATTGACCCGGTTGGGCAAGCCGCACCAGTTCTACACCTATCCCAACGCCGACCACGCCTTCATGGACTTTGCCCAGCCGCACCGCTACCAAAAAGAGGCATCCGACGCGTCCTGGCCCCGGACGTTGGAATTCTTTGCCCAACATCTGAAAGGGGCCGCTGTGACCGGCTAGTTCTGCGCAGCCAATAGACTATTCTTAGCATGCCCGTGTGCTGCATCGAAAAATAATTTGAAAGGACTAAATCATGGCTAGAATATCCTACAATCTGGAAAACAAAGAAGACTTGCAAGCTCTGGGAGCCACCGGCTGGCGCCGGGCCATGGGCCTGGTGCCCGGTCAGCCCAACCAGGGATTGGTGGCCGAGCTAATGGAGACCCCGGCCAGAGCGGCGGATTTTGACGATTCAAGCTGGGACAAAGACGTAGATATTCAGGAGCGGTTGTCCAAGGGCTTAACCTTCGCCTGGTACCGGATCAAAGTCACGATTCCGGCACAGGTCAAGGGCGAGAGCATATCGGGACGCCGGGTCTGGTTTGAGACCAACGTGGACAATTATGGCGAAGTCTACATTGACGGCAAGATTGACCGAAACCAGGGTGTGATCACCGGCAACAACACCGGCAAACGTCTTGTGGTGGCCGACCCGCCGACCGCTGGGGCCAGCCATGTAATCGCGGTGCTGGTGGGCAACGCGCCCCTGGGCGAGCCAGTGGGCACCATCTTCATGCGCTACGCCACGCTGGCTTTTGAGTAGGTATATTTGGGTTCTCCCCCTCAGTAAGGGCTTATTACAAGCCACTATTTGGCGGTTGCTGATAACGGCCCCTTCTCCCTTGATGGGAGAAGGCTGGGATGAGGGTGATATCCCTCACCTCAATCCTCTCCCACACGGGGAGAGGATGCCGTTTGCTAACATCGTCGCGTAATAAGCTTAGCAAGAGAGAGAACTCTCCAAGCATTTTCCCGAAGAAACACGATGCAAGAGGCAACCATGACTAGTGGCTCCTTTGCCGGTAAGGTCAACGCCCCGGATTTTCCGCCAAACCTGGAGTGGGTCAACACCGACCATCCGCTCACCATGGCCGAATTGCGGGGCAAGATCGTCATTCTGGACTTCTGGACTTACTGTTGAATTAACTGTATACACGTCTTTCCGCAGTTGCGGAAAATCGAAGAAAAGTACGCCACCGAGGTGGCGGTCATTGGGGTTCACTCGGCCAAGTTCCCCAACGAGAAGGCAAAGGAGAACCTGTACCAGGCAGTTCAGCGACATGAGTTGCGGCACCCGGTGCTCAACGACGGTGATTTCCACGTTTGGCGGGCCTACGCTTGCCGTGCTTGGCCGACCATGATGTTCATTGACCCTGAAGGCAAGGTCATCGGCAAGCACGAGGGCGAGATTTCCTACGAGTCGCTGGACAAACTAATGGGCGATATGGTCGTCGAGTTCGACGACCAGGGCCTGCTGAATCGCACTGCACTGGCAATATCGGTAGAAACTGAACCGGACAGAACCCTATCCTTCCCCGGCAAGGTGCTGGCAGATGGGCCGGGCGGGCGATTGTTCATTGCCGATACCAACCACAATCGAATATTGGTGACTTCCCTGGAAGGGGCGGTCAAGCAGGTCATCGGCTCCGGCAGAGCGGGTTTAGACGACGGCAGCTTCTCCACCGCTACTTTCAACCATCCTCAGGGCATGGCCTTAGACGGGAACGCCCTGTACGTCGCCGATGCTGAGAACCACACCCTCCGTAAAGTAGACCTGACCGCCGAACGGGTGGAGACTATCGCCGGCAATGGCAATCAGGGTAGCAATCGGGAGACGCGAGGGCCGGGCCTGGCAATGGAACTAAACTCGCCCTGGGACCTGGTCTACCACGCCCACGCCCTGTATATCGCCATGGCCGGATTGCATCAGTTATGGTCAATGACCCTGGGCGATGGTCAGATTGGCCCCTACGCCGGTTCCGGTGGGGAGTCGATAACCGACGGGCCACGGGCCACCGCGATGTTGGCCCAGCCCAGCGGCATTGCTTCAGATGGAACCAAGCTTTACTTTGTGGACAGCGAGACCAGTTCGGTGCGCACCGCCGACCTGAATCCCAACGGCCGGGTCGGTACAATAGTCGGTCAAGACCTGTTCGTCTTTGGCGACGTTGACGGTACCGAAGATAAGGTGCGGTTGCAGCATCCCATCGGCATCGCCTACCAGGACGGAATCGTCTATATTGCCGACACCTACAACCACAAAATCAAGAAGATTCTGCCCAACACCCGCAGTTCGTTTACCCTGCTGGGCAGCGGCGAGGCCGGTCACCAGGATGGCCCGGGCCATCAGGCCAAATTCTCTGAACCTAGCGGTATCAGCTTTGCTGGCGGCAAGTTGTTTATCGCCGACACCAACAACCACCTGATTCGCGTCGCCGATTTAGAAGCTGACCGGGTCTGGACGTTGGAGATCAGCGGAGTCTAGGGACAGTCCATTAAAGCCCAAAGCCCCTGCGGAGGAGTACAATAGGCTGGCCTAGCCGCCAATTGGTACTCTGAAAGTCTGGAGCTTCCTCCCCTTTGCGCCTTCGTCTGCCAACAAACGTCCCGGCCTTTGCCGTCCTGCAAGACCGGGACTTCCGCGCCATCTGGTACGTGGGAGGCCTCCATGAAATCTCCCGGCGCATGGAGCTGTTTGTACTGAGCTGGTTCATATTGCAGACCACCAACTCACCTTTCCAACTGGGCTTGGTGATGGTGTTCAACAATGTGCCGCGCCTCCTCTTCTCTCTCTTTTTCGGAATGGTCACCGACCGCTTCAGCCGGCGGCGTATTCTGGCCGTCGCTCAGTCGATCAACACGATAGTAGCCGTGGTTATCTTCTGGTTGATTGTGAACGATAGCCTCGCTTCCTGGCACGTATTCTCGGCGGCCTTCATGCAGGGCCTGTCCCGGTCGCTGGACGACCCTGCTCGACGAACCGCTATGCTGGATATCGTCGGGGAAGGGCGCATCGTAAACGCTTTGTCTCTGGACCAGATTAGCAACACGGTAGGCAAGATGTCCGGCCCAATTTTGGCAGGAGTATTGCTGGCGACGTATGACTTTGCCGGGGCGTATGTGTTGGTGATGACGGTGCACCTGGCGACCCTGGGCATGTTGTTCCGGGTGCGTATCCCCAGTTTCCAGAGGGTTGCCAGCCAGACCGAACCAGCATGGCGCAGCATCGCGGCAGGATTGAAGCACGCTGCCAAGAACCGGCTGCTCCTGGGGATGCTGTTCATAACCATCATAATGAACGCCATGGCATTTCCGTTGCAGCAGTTTATTCCGGCCATTGGTCGAGACAATTTGCAGGTTGGAGTCGTTTTAATCGGTTTGCTGGGTGCGGCTGAGGGCGTCGGTCAGTTGATTGGGGCGGGGGTAATGTCCACGACCCGAAACATAATGCATCACGGACGAATATTTGTGATCGGCTCCTCCACGGTATTGCTGATGGCGTTGCTGTTCGTCTGGTCACCCTGGTACGCCCTGTCCTTCCTGCTGCTGACCGCCAGCGGAGTTGGACAGTCGGGCTTTGCCACCATGCAGAGCAGCATCACAATGCTATCAGCCCCCAGGGAAATGCGAGGACAAATGGTGGGCCTGATGAGTGTCTGCATTGGACTTGGTTGGTTCCTGGGGCCACTGGAAATTGGAGGAATTGCGGCACTCTTCAGCACGCAGTGGGCGATCTCGGTTAATGCCCTGGTTGGCCTGTTGCTGCTGCTGCCGGCGGTCATATTCACTCCCCTGGTTCGGAATCCGGCCGGGCAGCCTGAGCCAGCTACGGCCCAAGATTAGAGTTTCTTGCGAACCCCAGCTATAACCGGTATATTCTGTAGCGTTGGACGACGTTAATCACCAATGGAATTGACCAATTGAGCAATCGTTCCTACGTGCCTGGAATCGTTGATTGGCCGGCTCGGATGCGGGAGATGGTGGAGTTTGTCGGGCTGACTCCAGATGAGTTAGAGTTGGTACAGTCCACCGGGCCGATACTGTTGGCCCATGCCGACGAGTTGACCTCGGCCATTTATGACCATTTCCTGAAATTCCCGGAGTCCCGCCAGTTTTTCTTGACCGAGGATGGGGCGGTAGACCCGGAGCGGATCGACCGCCGCAAGCACAGCTTGGCCCGGTGGCTGCAAGCGTCGATTGACTTCAGAATCGACGAAGAATTTCCGGTGTTCCTGCTGGCCATTGGGCTGTCCCACGGCCATCCGCCAACGCACCGGGCGCATCTGGGGTCGGTTCCGGCGCGATTTATGATTGGCACCATTTCATTTGCCCAGACGGCGCTGGCCCAGTTGCTGAATCAGGATATGGACGACCCGGCGGCGGCAATGCGGGCTTCAGTGGCTTGGAACAAGCTGCTAATGGTGCAGCTTGATGTGCTGCTGGCCGGGTACGTGACGGAGCAGCCAATTGCACCGGCGGCGGAATCCCCCCACAGCTAAGCAGACTAAGGGCAAGGCGGCCTTCGACCAGGTGAAAAACTGTATCTGTATGAGGAGGAATCAATGACCAAAGTACTGGTGATCCAAGGCGCAGGCATGAATATGAGGGGCAAGGTGCAATTGGAGGTTTTTGGGCCAACCACCCTGGAGCAGATCAACGAGCAGGTTAGAGGTTATGCCGAAGGTCTGGGCATTGACGTTGAGATTATCCATTCCAACGTTGAGGGCGAAGTGGTCAACGCGCTGTACGCCGCCCATGATGGCGACATCGACGCCGCCTTGATCAACCCGGCTGGCTACACCACCGGCAGCGGCCCGTTAAAGGCGGCCATCGCTCAGGTAAGATTTCCCGTGATTGAGGTTCACGCATCCAACCCCACCTCTCGCGGCACCGTCTCCAACATCCAGCCGGTCAGCAAAGGCTCGGTGTACGGCTTTGGCGTATACGGATACTACCTGGCGTTGGAAGGGGTAAAGCATCTGAGCAACAGCCACTAGTGCCGTGTCAACCATGGATTGACAGTCATCATAATGGGCTGGCAACCCCTTCTCCCTTGATGGGAGAAGGCTGGGATGAGAGTGAATCCCCTCACCTCAGTCCTCTCCCACAAGGGGAGAGGATGCCATTCACTAAAAATTTCTTGTAATAAGGCCACTGGAAGAGGGGGTTGGCGGCTAGCGCAGTCCTAATCGCAGCGCAGACACCTAATTTCGGTGAAGATCTCATCGTGGACGCTGGGCGTAGTGATGATGTAGTCCATGATAATCCGCATTACCTTGTCTTGTTTGCCAATATCGTATTTTTCCTGAGCTGAACGTACGAATTGCATATGGTCTGGATTCAGCTCCATCTCGAAACTCTCTAATACTCCACCCATTTTAAGCTCCTCAATACCTCTGCATCTATAACCCATAGACTCCGCAGAGGATTCCTTTCTAAGATTCTATATTTGCGCTTCGCCTACTCTTGGGAATAGGCCCAACCAAGAATAGCCTATCTTTCTTTGGCGCACAACCGGGCAAGCCCCAAGATAGTTGTGAGTTACCTGTGATGTCCCAGCCCCGCCGTGGGATTTTGCTGTGAGCCTTACTTGGTAAAACTAGGTAACGCCTTAATTTAGGTGGGCATTTTTACCAGGGAAATTATGAATATCTAGGAGGTTGGACATGAAAGGTTCTCTTAAGAAGCTGTTGACGCGGATAGCCAAGGGGCAGGGAGGGTTCACCTTGATCGAAATGATTGTGGTGGTGGGCATTATTGCGGTTTTGGCCGCGGTGATCGTACCCAACATTGGCAAGTTCATCGGTTCCGGTGAGGCTGGCGCCAAAAATGCTGAGCAGGGCTCGGTTGAGACTGCCATGAGCGCCATGATGGCGGAAAACGCGGTTACTCTGGTAACTGCAACGACCCCTAACTCCATTAATGGCTGGACCGCGCTGCCGGTCGGTGCTACTGGCGTCCGCCCATTGTTTAACAGCGGTGATGTAAATTACCAGTATCTTCAGGCTGCCTCAACCGTCTATTTCTACTGCTACGACGTTCAGGGCAAGATCGTCCGGCAGGATGAAGTTGCAACCGCTTGCTAAGATCATAGCCTAGATTCGCTGTAGCCGGTCTAGTCTCCTAAATTTTGCTCGCTACTGAAGATCGCGCTCCGGCCAGGCAGTCTATGTCGGGCCGGAGCGCATTTTTTCATCAGGGCAAAAGTTAAATCAGGCATTCAAATAACCAGGGGAGGATTGGGCTGATATGGCCTCTTCCATACCGATCAATAAAGTTAAACCGCATGTCCGGTGGGGATTATTCTCCGACCAGGGGTTGGGACGCCGGGGCCGCCGTTTGCGGTTGGCGGCCGCCGACAACCGGGGCGCATTCTTGCTGGAAACGGTTATCGCGACGATGGTCTTTGCCATGGTGGGAGTGGCGGTACTGTCTGGGCTCAGCACCACCTACAATCTCGGGGCCAAGGTGGAGGTCCAGTCTACGGCGGAGAATGTGGCCAGAAACCAGTTGGAGTACGTTTTCAGCGAACTGTATCAAGATCATCCGGCGGCATACCTGAACTATCCCGATGTTCCGGCGGGTTACACGGTGATCACTACCACGTCCGATATAGCGCCGCCTGATCCCACCAAAATCGAGAGGGTAAACGTTACCGTGTCTCACAACGGGGCAACCATAGTCAGTGTCGATACTATTAGATTCAATGACCCGTAAATTCAACGACCCGTAGAGGCGCAAATTGCTTGGAAATAATTTATTGCGAAAATTTATCGCCGACTCTGCCGGATTCACTTTGATGGAAGTGGTGGTGGCGATGGGACTGTTGTCCCTGGCGGTCAGCATGGTTGGCGCTGGAATCTTTCAGACGATACGGGCTGAGGCATTCTGGCAAGACGGGGTGGTGGCCACCAGAGACTTGCGCCACGCCGGTAGTTGGTTCGCCGGCGATGCGTTGAGCACCAAGACCACCAATCTGGTCGACGCCACCCCTATGGCCACTGTAACGCTGACTACTGTTGCCGGTAATGTGATCACCTACGATGAGGTCGCGAACGAACTGGTCAGGCATCACGACAATGGATCGAATTTGGTGATGGCTGCCAACGTGGAATCCGTAAGTTTCTTATTAACCGGTGATGTGCTAGAGATGACCCTGGTGGTAAACACGGATGGCACCAACAATGACACCAACACTGAATCAATGAGTCTCGACACCAAATTGCGATAGTAGGTTGAACCACGGAGTTGATACTATGAAGTTGATACTATGAAATGGCTGCGTAACAAACTCTGGCGACCGCAGGAAGGGGTGGCGATGCTGATGGTGCTGGGCTTCATGGCGATTTCCATTCCCATTGTCACTGGGTATCTGGCTTTTACCGGCACCCTCAGCAAGGACTCTGCAGTCAAGACCAAAATTCTGACCAGCCAGTACGCCTCCAAAGGATGCTCCCAGTATGCGGCTTGGAAATTGAACAACGAGCCCGGGTATGCCGACGGCTTGGTCGAAGGGGATAATCTCCTCCTCTTTGATGGATGCACGATCACGATTAACAAACCCTCGGTAGTTATGGTGGCCCAAGAAGTGGCCTACGCCGATGTGGCGCTGGTTCTGGACGTAAGCGGCAGCGTAGATGACGTTGAGTTGGAGGCCCTGAAGGACGCCGCCAACGATATTGTGGACCGGTTCAGTTTGCCCACCACCGAAGGCAGGGTGGCGATTGGAGTTACCCGTTTCCGAGGGAGCTATCAGATTGTGCAGGGCATGACCGATGTTGATTTGCACGGAACGTCGGAACCGCTGCACATTGCGATCAACGGTCTGCTACAGGGCGGCCCGGGTTTGGATGAGGGCACCAATCTCGTTGCCGGCCTCCAGGGTGGCGGAGCGACCTACGCCAGCGGGCTGGGGGACCGTATCGATCCGCCCTATCCGGTGCCTAACATCATGGTTCTTATCACTGACGGCAATGACAGCGAAGGTAACGGTATTGACGATATCATAGCTGCGTCCACCGCCTCCGGAGCCGAGGTCTTCGCAATTGGCGTAGGCAACGGCGTAAACACCGGCACCATCAACGCTGTTGCTTCCCAACCAAGCAATACCCACGCATTTACTACCAACAGCTACGGTGCCTTGGATGCCATCATCGACGACATTGTCGCCGCGGTTTTTGGGGCAGCGGGGATGGGCACTCTGTTCACGATCACATCGGTCAGCGCCGACGGCACCGTGGTCGTGTCCCAGGTCTTGATCCCACCGGCTTAAGTTCGGGTTTAGACTCTGCCATTCGTTCCTAGATACGCCAGTCACCGCCATCCCTGGTCAGGATCGGCAATCTGCCGTCCCGGCCAGGGCATTCGCTATGCCAGCTATGCCTTGGTTGCTGCCGAACCTATCTTCTCCCCGTTGCTGAGCTTGCGCCCACTGGGCTGTTCGGTGTTGGTTGCCTAGCGTGGAGGCCACGCCCCTGAACGCTCTGGCGAGAGCGTTTTGCTCCCCTAAACTCATACCAAGGTGGGATCCACATGGATTCATGCCTAAACTCTGCGGGTTTCACCTTGGCTTTGGTTTAGGTGCAGGTTCACAAGATGAACTCCGCCAACGTTGACACTTTTGGGCAGGGCCTGATATTAACGCCTTCTACCCTGATGGAAGAAAGCTGGGCCTGTCCTGAGCTTGCTGAAGGGATGAGGGTGAATCCCCTGACCTATGTCCTCTCCCCATGTGGGAGAAGATGCCGCACCGTGCCTGACGCCAACATTGGGACGGGCAAAAGCGCCGGCCATAAAACACGCGATGTTCAGGTAAGGCTGGGGTTGGAGGCAAGATGCTATTTTCAGGCTGGTCGGCAATACCCTTCTAACAGAAGAACCGAGCCGATGAGTTATCCAACGGCTCGGTTCTTGAGAGTGCTTATACCTACTGTGCTGGTGGACGACTAGTAGGTAAGGCTGCTCGCTCGCACTAGTAGATTAGTCTGGCTCTGACTCACCGGCATCGGGTTGTGATTTAGTCACGTTAACCTGAAAATTCACCACCCCCAGGCCGTCATCATTTGGGTTAGCGCCACCCATTCCGTCAATTTGCAGCACTCTGGCATCCTCAAAGAGCGGGTTATCCTTTAGAGTTTGAACATACTCCAATGCTTTGGCGTGGCTGCTGGCTGACGCTGCAAAAACAAAATCATCACCCTGCGGGGTGACTCCGGATAGTGTTATATTTTGGGCCAAGGCCAACCTGGTTATGCTTGATACCTGCTCCAAGAGAGCATTTATATCGTCTTCTAGAGTCTCAACTTGAGCTTCCAGCGCATCCGCTTGCAGGCTGACAGTATCCATCACGGTTCGATTCTCTTGGTGGCTGGCTAATACTACGGTGAATTGCTGCTCCTGAACTCGCAGCTTTTGGAGTTCGCTGGAGATGGCTTCCTTCTCTGCAATCCTAGCCGCTACCTTACCCATAACGTTGAATGGATGGACCGCCAGCAGCAAGAGTATGATGAATACCGAGGTTTGGAAAACCGGTATGGGGCTGGGACGGTGGCGATGCGGCAGTAAGTTTAAAGAGGGTAACTCGCTTGAGCCCTTATTTCCTTGGGTGCCGCCGTCCTGATCGGTTAAAAACAGTCCCAGATTAATGGCATATTCTTCTGCTGGAAAGTCCTGAGGATAGCTTAGCGCAGGGTCTATAGTTAGAATGCGTCGCTGTATTTTATCTATCAGAAGCTGAGCTACCGGATTGGTTTCGCCTACCTTTCCGGTGAATATTACCGGTAATTCCAGGTTTTGCTGTTTCGGGTCCTCCGGTAGGTAGTAGCTGGCAACCTGCCCATAGGCTCGGGCAATGTTGCTGGCTAGCATTTCTGGGTTCGATTCCTCCTCACCAAACTCTACTTGGTGCACTGCTTTAGGATTGCCGTTCTGCACCAGCACCAGGGCAGCTTCGGATATCTCAAGATGGATTACGACCCCGTTCAATACCCCTGAAACCGATGCCAACGCGGCGGATTTAGAATAAGCTGCCGCCGGAGCCAAACCTGCTTCCTTGACCGCCATAACCTGGTTATTGAGCCGTTGCTTAGGCATCGCCACTGCGAATACCGAGTTGCCTTCATTCCCGTCTTGGATCTGCCAGGCGATTTCCACTTCCTCTTTGCTAAAGGGCAGAGTTTCTAGCACTTCCGATAGCACGACCGGCTCTAGATAGCGGCTTTTTACCTTGGGAATCTGCAATTGCCGAGTCAAAGTTGTATACAGTGAAAGGTCCATCACTGTCCGACACCGCCGTATCCCGACTTTGTCCAGTAGAGACCATACGTGTGTGGCGCAGCCTATCTCCAATTCAGTTAGAAGGCTCTCTAGCGGGGATTTAGTAATTCCCTCCTGATTCTCTAGTGAATCGTCATCAGGAGGGTTGCCCAAAGGCCCAGACTGAGATGAAGGGTCTGCTGAACCCCAGGCCACCACGTTTCTGCCCTTGAATACCACTACTCGGAAAACATCCTTCTCGGTGGATAGAGTGACGATGCGCCGATTAGATGGGAACTTGGGCAATTTCAGGGTCGGTAAAGCCCTCATGGCCCTGGCCAAGCCGCGCGTCGGTACTGGTTGGTGTTCAGACTCGGTATCTGGTTCCGCATTAATGGTTATCGGCTCAAAGGCGGCTGAGGGCAAGGCTTCTTGGGACGGCTCTTTTGGAGAGCTATCGACATATTCTGCATTGGCCCTGAGTGAATCTTTGGGGTCTTCACTCAGGGATTTAGTCCGCCGGAACAGGTTTCGCATTAGTTGACTCCCTCCGCGTCGGCAATGAGTTGGGGTGAAATATAGAAGACCAGCTGGATTTGTGCCTTTGCCTCTTCACCAGGATCGGAGATGCTGAGATTGGTAACAGATACAATTGGCAGTTCCTCCTGAAGGGTGGATACAAAGCGGTAAATGTCTTCAATGTCCCCTTGAGCTGCCAGACTTATTGGCTGTGTCTTGTATCGATACGGCCCTATATTTTCGAAGGTCGGTTCTCCCGCGGATATAGTCGGGAGTTCGATCTCAGTGTCCCATGAAACATTTGAGAGAATCCCAATCAGGCTATTGCTATCTGATTCGTTGAACATGCCTTCAAAATACTCCAGCCGCTGTTGATGCAAGTCCAGGTCACCGGCTGCTACTTCAATACCGGAAGTCCCTTTGTTGAGCTTGGTGTTAATCTGGTCTATCTGCTGGCTCATCAACTTTGATTCTTCCCACGCCTGCCAGTAGCGCCAACCTTCGAAGGAATAGAAACTGACTACTAACAGGGCGGTCAGGGTGGCAATAACCGCCCAGGCCTTTAGTTTTGAAAGATATACACGCGCTTCAGCTAAGTTTTTTGGAAAATTGTCCATATCACTTCTCGATTAATTCCCGTTGTTAAATTCCCGGTGTTTTGAATTAGCCAGCGGCGCCGTTCAGGCCGGAATATATGGGCAGGAACATGGATAGCGCTATGAAAAGCACTATGCCCCCAACGGCCATGGTGGATAGGGGTTCTAACAGGGCCAAAAGGCTCGCCAAGCGGTTTTCCAACTCTTTTTGATAAGCGTTGGCCAGTTCACCCATGGTCTGAGCCAGGGTGTTGCTTTCCTCTCCAATCATCACCAACTCCACCCACATTGTCGGCAGAACGGCATGCTCTTTCAGGGCCTCGGATAGGCCGCGTCCCGCGACCAGACTTTCTTCCCCAGCCACGAAGGCCTGATGTATCACGATATTTTTGGCGCCGGAGATAGCTAGAGGCAGAGCGTTGGCCAATGAAATACCCGAATCCAACAGCATGGATATGGTCCGAGAGAACTGGGAAAGTTCTCCGGCCAGAATCATCTGTCCCAGAATGGGGGTGTGGATCAGTATTACGTGTTTCCAGTAATTGAGGGCTTCGATCCGCTTGGATAGCAATAACAGGCCGATCAGCGCGCCAATGCCGATGCCGACTGCCTTCAGGTTGGCGGTTATCAGCCCCATTGACCCCATCGCTATGCGCGTTATCAAGGGTATATCGTTACCCATGCGCTCAAAGGTGGCGAGCAGTGGCGGCATCAACACGGTGAGCATCAAGACCAGCATTATCGCGGACGCGCCGATGGTAAACATGGGCATCATCATGGTGCGCTTGACCGTATCCCGGGCCTCTTGCTCTTTCTCCATGACGGTCGACAATTGCTCCAGGGCCGGCGCCAGACGGCCGGTGTGTTCCCCAGCGCCGACCACGCTGAAGAATCGGGAGGAAAACACCTTGGGGTGCATTTCCATTGCGCCAGAAAGACTGCCGCCTTCGTCCACTGCCTTGATGATGGAAAGCAATACGCGGCGCAGCACCCGGTTTTGGGTCTCGGCGGCCAGGAGCTCCAGTGCTCGTTGCAGGCTGCCACCGCCGCGCACCATAATCGCCAGCTGTTGGGTGAAGCGGACCAGGTCCTTTTGCTTGAGCTTGAACAGGGAAGGGAACATGTCTTCCATGCTCGGTAGCTGTCTTGCCACCTTCATTTCCAGGATTTTGTAACCTTGGTCGATCACTTTTTCTTCGGCGGTGGCCGCATCACTGGCGTCAATGCGGCCTTTGACTATTCCATCTGCAAGGGTATATCCAACGTATTGGTATTCCATAGCTGCCGTTCCTTATTCCAGGGTGTACAGGACGCGCATCACTTCATAAGGCGTGGTGATGCCTGCCTTCACTTTGAGCATTCCATCATGACGCAGAGAGATGGTGCCCGCTTTTTGAATTTCCTCCCAGATTTTGTGCCGAGGGGCGTCTTCTAAGAAAAGCTGGCGTATTTGGTCGGTCATGACCATGATTTCAAACACACCCACCCGCCCGTGATACCCAGTATGGGCACACACGTTGCAACCGGCGCCGTACATGAACCGCTCTTGGCCCTCACCAATTTCAGATGCGTAGGCCCGCTGCTCTGCCTGCGGACGGGGGGTAAGCTCCTTGCAGTTGGAGCAAGTCATTCGCACCATTCGCTGAGCCACTATGCCGCCCAGCGAGGAAGCGATCAGATATGAAGGAACTCCCAAATCACGAAGTCTTAGCAATCCCGACACCGCGTCGTTGGCGTGCAATGAGGTCAGCACCAAGTGGCCGGTGAGCGCCGCTTGAGTTGCGATACCCGCCGTTTCCTGGTCTCGAATCTCACCGACCAGGATCACATCCGGGTCCAACCGCAGGATGCTGCGCAGCGCCATCGCGAAGGTGATGCCAGCTTCATGGTTGACCTGCATCTGGCTGGCGTCGGTGATTCGATACTCTACCGGGTCTTCAATGGAAATTACCTTGTGCTCTACCCGGTCCATTTGAAGCACCGAGGCGTAGAGCGTGGTGCTCTTGCCGGCTCCAGTAGGCCCGCACACAATCACCATACCGTAGGGGAGTTGCAGCAGCTTGCGGTATCTTTGTAGAGACTCGCCACCCATGCCCAATTGGTCTAGGGAGAGCAGGGTAAACTTTTTGTTGTCCAGCAATCGAAGGACCGCCATCTCGCCGGTGGCGGTGTTGCAGACCGCGACTCGAACGTCTACCGAGCGGTTCTGGGCCTGAAAGTTTAGCTGTCCATCCTGGGGTCGCCTCCGTTCGGCGATGTTCATGCCCGACATAATCTTGAGGCGGGAAATCAGCGCCGGGTGCATCTCCATTGGTAGCTCCATCACATCGTGGAGCAAGCCGTCAATGCGGAACCGGATGCGCAAGCGGGTATCCGAAGGTTCAATGTGAATATCCGAGGCGCGGTCTTGCAATGCCTGGCTCATCAGCAAGGTTATAACCTGCGTTGGCAGCGCCTCACGTAGCTGCTTGGCGGTTAGTCGCTCCCCGTTTTCGCTAATATCGTCTAGGGAAGCGTCCATATTCATGGACTGGGTCATACGGTAGGAGAGGTCGATCTGCTCCTGTATGTCTTCGGAGATGGCGATCACCGGTTCAATGATGTAACCGGTCTTGGCGGCCAGGTCTTGCAGCAGTTGCAGATCGGTAGGATCGGTCATCGCCACCGTCAATTGACGGCCAGATTTCCTGACGCCCAAAACCACGTGTTTTCTGGCCACATCTTCTGGAATGAGCGATATAGCTTCTGGCTCAATGGTCTCGCTCCTCAAATCCACCATGGTCAGGCCGAGGTAGACTGCGGTGAGAGTGGCCAAGTCGCGGGACAAGATCACCCCGTCACGAACCAAAATGCGACCCAGAGACTGCTGTTCTTTACGGGCTATCTCCTGCACTTTTTGGACTTGCTCAGCGGCCAGAATACCGGCCTCAACCAGCATCTGAGGCAAAGAAGCCGGGTGGCTTCCCGAAGAGTGACCAACGGAAGACTTAGGTTCATGCACAATTTCTTCTGCCGCAAGTGTCGCCGACTCACCCTGGGTAGAACGTTCGAATTCTATTGTTGGATTGTGCTTTGTTTTATCGTTCATAACCTGCTCTGATCCAAAAAGGTTCAAGTATTACGGTTCTATTGGAGTACCTTAGCTTCGGAGCGCTTCAGCTTGCTCGCTAATCCAATGTCACAATAAGCAACTGTTCCTCATTTTCTGCGTCAGGACTGTCTCGGGGACCAACCGCATGTACTCCTGAGATGCCAGTCAAAATGTTAACCAGCGGCAATGGCTCACGTAGTCCCAGCCAAATATCCATACCTTCCGTATGCGGGTTGGCTACCAGTCTCAATAGACGAAACTGCGAATTCTGGCGAAGTTCACTAACGAAGTTGATCAAGTTGCGAACCGGCCCCAGAGTTGTTATGGCTAGTCGTACGGTGCCTTCATAACTTCCGCTGATCGCCGCCGGCTTAGCGGCAATCGGGTTATCGGTGGGTTCCGGCGAAGTTGCGTAGCTGGGAGCTGGATCAGAGGTAGCTGGAAGGAGTTCAGTATTACCTGGAGAAGCTGCCGCGATCTGTTGGGCTACTTGGTGAAAATATTGCTGTTCAACGCTCACTAGGCTGGTACGCCGGAGCACCACCTTGACCCGGGTTGCCAACTCATGGGTCAGGAATGGTTTGGTCACGTAGTCATCGGCGCTTACATCCATACCTCTGACTTTGTCGTCCAGGCAGTCCCTTCCGGTAACCATAATGACCGGGACCGTGGAAAACTCCCGGATTTTGGCGCAGGTAGCGAAACCGTCCAGACCAGGCAGTCCTATATCTAGTAATACTAATGAGGGAGATTCTTTGGCTAAGAAGTCGAGGGCTTCCTCGCCGCTCCCGACAACTTCCACCGCGTACCCTTCCTCTTCCAGTATCACTCGCTCCAGCCTTAGGGTGGGGGTGTCATCCTCTACCACCAGTACAAAGCTGTGCGATTTGCCGTTGCTATGCGAGTAGTCGGGCTGTTCTCGGCCCGGCTGCAGAAGGAAAACCTCCCGTTCGCGCATTGTTGTTACCATGCGGGCCTCCGGTGCGTCGCGTTCCGCTGCCTCCGCAATATGGGCCAGCGGCCTCACAAAGGAGTTATTCCATTCTCACCGAGGAATCTCACAAGGGGGTACCATGCGGGTCAAAGAGTCTCACAAAGACATCACAATGCTCACAGGCTTGACACAACCCGCTTCGCACTCATGCGATTCAGAACCTAAGCCAAAGTCACACCGTTACATGACCGTTTCCATCTCTCCGCCGTTTGAACTTAAGATGTGCCTTCTCTACATTCATATTCAGTGACTAAAACATATTCAGCGGACTAAACCGCTCGAACCTCGGAAAAGGTATAGAGATTTAGACATGCTCCATAACAAAGCCTGTGTCCTGGTAATTGAAGACGATCCCCGCATCTTGCGCTTGGAGCAGATGGTCCTGGAAAAGGAAGGTTACACTGTGTTGACCTCCCTGACCGCGGAAGAAGCATTGGAAACCCTGGCGGAGATCAGTCCATCATTGATTGTGCTGGATGTTGGCTTGCCGGGGATGGACGGTTTCGCCGCCTGCTATCAAATTCGGGAAGTCTCCCAGGTGCCCATCATCATGGTCACCGGACGGGACTTTAACGAGGACAAAATCAAGGGTCTGGAGATAGGGGCCGACGATTACATCACCAAGCCCTTCTCTCCCAATGAACTGGCGGCCCGGGTCAAGGCAGCCCTTCGCCGCTCTGCCATGAGTACCGGGGTGATTGAGCCTACGGTACAGATTGGTGACCTCTTCGTGGATTTCATCAGCAACCGGGTGATGCTGGCCAACCGGGAAGTGCTTTTGTCGGACACTGAGTATCGATTGTTGTGCTACTTGGCCCGCAACGCCGGACGGATTGTGACCCGCGACCAGATTCTGGAGCGAATTTGGGGTGAGGAGTACTCAGGGGAAGATCACTTGTTACACGTGACCATTGGACGTTTGCGGCTGAAACTGGAAGACCCGGCCCGCAAGCCCAAGTACATTATCACGCGTCGGGGCATCGGCTACAGCTTCCCGATTGAAGATGAATACGTCGGTTATGGGTCTAGGTTGGCCTGAGGTAATCATCGGTTGACTTAAAGCCCGTTAATAAAAGACCCCGCCGGAATTATCGGCGGGGGC
>MUCJ01000016.1 GCA_002816715.1 SAR202 cluster bacterium Casp-Chloro-G3
TCCCGCCGCCAGGAACACGTCGATATTGTGGCGGGCCAACTGTCGGCCCATCTCTAAATCTCCGGCGTGCAGGTTCAGCGCACCGCAGCAACCCTGACCCATGGGCACCACCACGTCGCACCCGTTGCGAGTCATAACCCGCACCGCCGCATACATGGTGCTGCCCTGCATCAGCGGCATGACGCACCCCGAAAGCAGCCCTACGGTCAACTTCTTTTCACCCAGGGCGCGGTACACATCCTGAGTAGGCCCAAAGAACTGGCGGCCCATCACCGGCAATTGCGCTTCAAATTCACTCAGGTGGCCCGGCATTAGTTTCAGCGCGCCAGATGCTCTGACCAGTTTCTGCAAGCCGGAACGCTGGTACGCTCTAATCAGGTGTGCGCCCAGTCGTAGCCGCTTGGGATGGGGCAGCGCGGCCCTCAGGAACAATCGGTCGACGCGTTTCAGGCCGTCGCCCTGCTTGTCTTGGGCCAATACCTGGGAGCGGGAGTATTCCATGATGCGGCCGTAGGGCACCCCGGAAGGACATACAGCCTCGCAAGCCCGGCACTGTAGGCACATCTCCCAATGGGACACCACGCGGTCGCTGATGCCCATCCTGCCCTCATGCACCGCCTTCATAAAGGCTATACGCCCCCGGGGCGATTCGGTTTCCACGCCCAGATGAGTGTAGGTGGGACAGGCGCTGAGACACAGCCCGCAGTGCACGCAGCGGTACAGGTCAGCTTCGGCAGGAGCATCAACCCCCTGGAACCCTGGTTCCTGATTCAAACGCAGCACAGGCTTGGGTTCTGCCACTAGAGCCTCCCCATAAATCTGCCGGGATTCAGCGTTCCCAAGGGGTCGAAAGCGTGCTTGATCCGCCGCATCAGTTCGACTTCAACTGAAGTGTCTCCCCAAACATCCACCTGCGCCTTGGCCGGCAACGGACAGTGTTCAACCACCACCGACCCGCCCGACTCCTGTGCTATAGCCCTCAATCTGACGATGGCTTCGATGACCCCAGAAATTGGGAGGGCTTCTTCACCCCACCAGAACAATCGTACGCTGCCGAAGCCAGCATCGGCCAAGATGCCCGGCGGGTCAATGCCGCTGTTCTGATGCCAGGCTATTGCTTTAGGCACCAGGGAAGGCGACACATTTATCTTCAGACTAAGTTGTGGGGTTGTTGCCGCTGACCAGCCCAAATCGGTGAGCCGCCGGAGCAGGGCTGCCCCGGAGGGTTCATCCAGTCGTTCCACTTGGCTGGCGTTGCGCTCCAGGAGTAGTGTCGCCGACTCCTCCAACCGGCGCTGCACCGCGCGGGAGCGCCCGGAGCAGAAGGCCATGACACAGGCGCCATCTGTTGGAACGTTGAACGGCAAGTCCAGCTTTTCAGCCGTCAGGGCGTTTACGATATGGACGCCCTGGGGGGAGTAAATCTGAGCCAGCAAATTTCTGGCTTCATCCATGGCCGTTTGCATCGACGGGAATACTGCCACTAGAGCGCCGGAATCGGTTGGGAAGGGGGCTAACTTGAAAGTCGCCTCCACAATAACGCCCAGGGTGCCCAGCGAGCCGGTATACAGCTTGTTGAGGTCGTAGCCGGTGACGTTTTTGACCACCTTGCCGCCAGCCTTGGTTTCCCCTCCATCCGGGCCAACTATGCTAATGCCGATCAGCCAGTCACGGGCCGGGCCGTAGCTGTGCCGCAACGGGCCGCTGCTGTTGGCCGCCAGAATCCCGCCAATGGTGGCCCGGTCGGCCATTGGCGCTTCCAGTGACGCCAGATTGCCGCCTTGGGCTAATTCCCGTTGGAAGGCTTCCAGAGTTATACCAGCCTCGACGGTTGCGGTGAGGTCGGCGGGCTGATAGTCCAGCAAACGGTGGTACTTGCTCAGATCCATGACCAAGTCCAACTTGCTTGGCGTATTGCCCAGGGACATCTGGGTACCCCCGCCTCTGGGTGACACCGCCAGCTTTTCCGCCGCCGCCCAGCGCAACACCTCGGCGATGGCTTCGCGGCTGGTGGGTTGGACTACCGATGCTGGAACCAGACCGTCAATGGAATATTCTGCCAAGCGGTTGGCTGGAACAACACCGTGGTTTCCCAACAAGGAAGCCAGTTTTTCGGGGAGGGTAGAGGTCAAAAGCTTATCTGTCTCGTAGAAGTTGTTCCAGCCTGTCCATCCGGCTTACCAACTGATTGAACTGGCTGTTCAGGGTGTTTTCCAAGTTCGCGAGGCGTTGAATGATTTCCTCAGCCTGAACCGTTATCTGGGCGGAAGCACTGTCGCGTGAGCCTTGGGATTCATCAACATCGCTCCCAATACGGTGTGTCTCCGCCCGAACTGCTTCAAGAGTAACTCCTAGACTTTCCAGAACACCGGCGGCCACCCCTTCTCCTTCCCTCAGCAGGCCGGTCAGCAGGTGCTCGGTGCCTATATAGCGATGACTTATATAGCGATGACTTATTCTGCGAGATTCATCCACCGCCAGTTCCACCACCTTCTTAGCCTGAGAGGTCAGTCCAATTTCTTCTTGGGTAGGATTTTCGCCCCGACTAATGTGCAATTCTACTCGTGTACGTATCTCGTTCAGGTCGAGTCTCAGTCCGGATAAGACTCGGGCGGCCGCTCCTTCGGTATCGCTGGTCAACGCAAGGAGGAGATGCTCAGTCCCAATATAATTGTGGTTGAGGCTCTGAGCTTCTTTTTGTGCTAACGATAGGGCTCGCCTTGCTCGATCTGAGAACATTTCGAACCTGCTTCCCATATGGTGCCGCTCCTGATTGGGATGTTTGGTGCTTGGCCCGCCACGAAATGCCTGTCAGAGACTGGCTAAATATACATTCCCGGCGCGGCCCGGTGAGAACCAGCGTGATAGGAGACGCCGTCGGGGAAAATTTTGCCCGGGTTCATGCGGTTGGACGGGGCGAAGGCGTCGCGGACTTTGCGCATCTGGTCTAGATCGGCCTCATTGAACACCAGCGGCATGTACTCTTTTTTCTCAAGTCCGATGCCATGCTCGCCGCTGAGGGTGCCGCCTACCCCCACGCAGTATTCCATCAACTCCTGAGCGGCTTGCGCGGCCCGTTCGGAAACACCGGGTTCCCGCTCGTCGAATAGCATGCAGGGGTGCAGGTTGCCGTCACCGGCGTGGAACACGTTGGCGATGGTGATGCGGTACTTTTCGCTGACTTCCGACACCTTGCGCATAACCTGGGCCAAACGGGTTCGGGGCACCACACCGTCCACCAGATAGTAGTTGGGGGCTATTGTGCCAAATGCGCCGAAGGCGGTCTTGCGACCCACCCACAGCTTCTCGCGGTCGGCCGGGTCTTCGGCTATCCGCACGTCCCTGGCTCCAGTGTCCCACAACGCCGATTCGACTTCTTTGGTGACGTCCTCCACCTCTTCTTTGAGGCCTTCCAGTTCCACCAGCAGCACCGCCCCTGCATCTGCCGGGTATCCGGCGTCGGTGACGCTCTGCACCGCCTTGATGCTCAGGGCGTCGATCATTTCCAATGCCGCCGGGACTATGCCGTGCCCAATTATCGCCGACACCGCGGTGCAAGCCGTGTCTATGTCAGGGAAAATGCCCAGAAAGGTCTTGACCATTTCCGGCAGGGGCAAGAGACGCACCATAATTTTGGTGGCGACGCCAAACGTACCCTCGGAGCCGACAAAGACTCCGCGCAGGTCGTAACCGGGAGTCTCCCGAGTGGGGCCTCCCAGGTTCATAACTGTACCGTCCTCCAGCACCACTTCCATGCCCAGAACGTGGTTGGTGGTGGTACCGTAGGCTAGACAGTGCGGGCCGCCGGCGTTTTCGGCAATGTTCCCGCCCAGGCTACAGGCCTTCTGGCTGGAAGGGTCGGGAGCGTAGCGCATCCCAAACTTGCGGACGTAGTTGTCCAGGTCAAGGTTAACCACGCCGGGCTCGATGGTGGCAGTGCGGTTCTCGGTGTCCACCTCCAGGATGTGGTTCATCTTGGTGAACGCGATCTGGATGCCGCCTTCGGGAGCGATAGCCCCTCCGCTAAGTCCGGTGCCGGAGCCGCGTCCCACCACTGGGACTCCCTCTCGGTGAGCCAGAGCCAGCACGCGGCTGACCTCCTCAGTGCAGGTGGGGAAAACAACCGCGCCAGGCATAGAGCGGTCAACGGAACCGTCGTATTCGTAGACCAGCAAGTCTTCCGGGTGAGAAATGACATCTTCAGCCCCGACGATGGCCCCTAGCTGCTGGATAAATTTTGCCGTTACCATGTTGATTTGACTGACACCCGTTGACTGACACCCGTTGATTGATACCCGTCTTTGGATGATAGACCAAAGCCGCATCGCAGGCAAGGAAGCAGGGGTCTCTTGAGTGTGTCGCTGGCGAATGCCGTGCGGTAGTGGGCCAATTTGACACCATCGCCACAGTTGACATATTGCACATGTAAATGTACACTATATTGTACAAGAATGGCGCGTTGGAGACAGGCGGTGCGGTACGAACTGGAAATCATGCCAACGGCTCTTGTGATGCTAAGTGAGATAACCGACCAGAGAGTCAGGCGACAGATAGCGAATAGAATCGACCAATTGGTTGAAGATGAGGACAAGCAGGGCAAGGCCCTCTATGGCGAACTGTCAGGCTATCGAACTCTCCGGGCTGTAGGGCAACGATACCGCATCATTTACCGCATTGACAATGGAAGGGTGGTAGTCCTCGTTGTGGCAGTCGGAATCAGAAAGGAGGCTGATAAAAAAGATATTTACGAGCTGGCACAGCGATTGATAAGACTGGGATTGTTGGAGCACTAAGGAGATGGATACCTGGAGGTGACAATCATGGTGGGGCCTAGAGTTGACGGTATTGGGGAAATCCCGATAGCGGAGGCCCGGACCAAACTGCCGAAGCTTTCAAAAGAATTAACCGAACAGAATCAAGCCGTCGCAATTACAGTAAGGGGCAAGCCCACTCTGGCACTGGTGCCGTGGGAACTGTTCGAATCCATCCTGGAGACGATGGATATTATGGGAGACCCCGACCTGATGGCTGCTCTCAGACAAGGAATAATAGAAGCCAAGGAAGGGAACGGTATTCCTTGGGAGAAAGCTAAGGCACAATTGGATCTGGATTAACGTGAATCAGTTGCCCGCGATCGTGAAAAGGCCCCGCAGTTTTGCGGGGCCTTCCTGCTTTTAGTCCCGACAACCTTCCCAACAGGTGAGTAGTGAGTCAATTTTACTCACTACCAGCCGTGCCCCCGTTTGATAGCCTATCTGTTTGCCTGTATACTGATGTTCGGTTTTCCACCGGTGAACTTGCGAGGATTTGAATGGAATTTAACATTGCTGTGCTGGGCGGCGACGGCATCGGCCCCGAGGTCACTGATGAAGGGGTCAAAGTCTTAAATGCGCTGGGTGGCGCTTTTGGCCATCAATTCAGCTTGCAGTACGGCGACGTTGGCGGCATTTCCATCGACAAGCATGGCACCCCACTGCAGGACGAGGTTCGTGAACTGGCCTGGGCTGCTGATGCCGTTCTTTTCGGTGCCGTGGGCGGGCCGAAATGGGACGATCCAACTGCTCCAACGCGTCCCGAAGACGGACTGCTGCAACTCCGCGCTCAACTGGGTGTTTTCGCCAATATTCGTCCGGTGAAAGTCTATCCCAAGCTGGTCAATTCCAGCGTGCTCAAGCCTCATGTCCTGGAAGGCGTGGATATGGTGGTGGTGCGCGAGTTGACCGGCGGCCTGTACTATGGTCAACCCAAGGAGCGCAAGCAGACTCCCCAGGGTTGGACTGGCGTAGATACCATGTTTTACACCGAAGCTGAAATCGAACGAGTGCTGCGGGTCGGGTTTGCGCTAGCCCAAGGACGGCGCAAGAAACTGACTTCGGTCGACAAAGCCAACGTCCTGGAATGCTCACGCTTGTGGCGGCAGATCGCCACTCGTTTGGCCCAAGATTATCCCGACGTGGAACTTGAGCATGTTCTGGTGGACGCTTGCGCCATGCAGTTGGTGCAGCGGCCCAGCAGTTTCGATGTAATAGTCGCGGAAAACACCTTTGGCGACATCCTCACCGACGAGGCGGCGGTGTTGGCGGCGTCAATGGGTCTGCTGCCCTCGGCCAGTTTGTCGGATGTGCCGGTGGCCGGGCGGCGCACAAAGGGATTCTACGAACCGATTCACGGCACCGCCCCGGACATTGCCGGTAAAGGCATTGCCAATCCCGTTGGTTCGATTCTCAGTGTCGCATTGATGCTGCGTTACTCTCTGGGGCTGACTGAGGAGGCCGCCAGCATTGAGCGGGCGGTGGAAGTTGCCCTGGATCAAGGATACCGCACGCCGGACATCGCCACTGAAGGCGCGCAAAAAGTCAGCACCACTGAGATGGGCCAACGAATAGTTGATGCGCTGGTCTAAACTCTCATAGTTCTCTTTCCCGGTTAACCACCGCCGGCGTGACCAGCAACTCTAGATTGCTGCTAGTATCGTCGGCAGAAATCATGTATGAGGAATTTTTAAAATGGGCCTTGAATTGGCCGTAGCAATAGGTATCTTTCTGGTCAGCGCAGGAACCGTTATCTATTTTGGCACTCAGTTGGCCAAGTACGGCGATGCCCTGGCGACCCTCACTGGGTGGGGAAGACTGTTTGTGGGCAGTATCCTGGTGGCAATGGCTACGTCGCTGCCAGAGTTGTCGACCAATATTTCGGCGGTGAGGCTTGACCCGCCTAACCCAGAGTTGGCTTTGGGGAATATCTTGGGCGCCAACATGCTCAACATGCTCACCTTTGCGGTGGTGGCCCTGATCTTTGGCGGCAAGAGCTTCCTGCAAAAAGTTGCGCCGGAACAGGGTTACTTGATTACGCTGGCGGTTATTTTGACCGCGCTTACCGTGATTTTTACCGTGTTCAAGCCGGATATTTCCTTCTGGAACATCGGCCTGTCCTCCATAATACTGCTGGTGGTATTTTTGGTGGGCATGCGGATAGTCTATGCCAAGCGGCCACAGGAAGAGGACTCTTCCGATGAGCCGGTGGACATGAGTCTGACTAGAGCCTGGGTAATGTTCAGCCTGGTATCGGTTGGAGTAATCATATCCGGGTTTTTCCTGGCCTTTAGCGTTGACAGCATTGCGGCGATCACCGGCGTGGCATCTAGCACTCTGGGCATTCTGGTAGCTTCTTTGGTGACCACCATGCCGGAGGCCACCGCTACCATTGCCGCTGCCCGGATTGGGGCGGCTGACCTGGGGATAGCCAACCTCTTTGGGAGTTGTGCCTTCAACGTGACCATTCTGTTTTATGCCGACCTCTTCTATCGTCAGGGGATAATCCTGAACCAGACCGATCCGACCCACTTTGTCGCTGGCGGGGTGGCGATTGTATTGATGCTGGTGGGATTGGTCTTGGTGTTGGCGCATAAGCGCATCCACCGGGTTATAGCATCGGCGGTGCTGGCATTGATGGCGGCAATTTATGTAGCCGGAGCGGTGGCGGTTGCTACATTGGGTTCGCCCAGCGTGGCCGGAGCCGACACGACCGCCAAGTCTAGCCAGGAACTCTATTAAGATGCGGTGGGTGGCCTGGCCTAACTCGTAAAATTTACGTCGTAGGTTAATCCAGTCTCGACAAGTTTAGACTTCCGCCCCCTCAAACCGGGCAATCTCCACAAATCCGTTCTCCTCGTCGGACCAGTCGAACAATGCCGCCTCAACCACTCGGTGCGCGTCGATACCCACCACCAATTGCTGCACTGGGTAAGCTGGCCCGTCGCCCCAGGGGCTGGCGGCCACGCCTCGGTCGGTCTCCGATAGGTATGCCTGCCCGTTGGGATGGGAATGGTAGATGATGCGGGCTGGTTCCTCGGTGTCCAGACTGCGGTTCAAGTCCATCAGATCTGCGCCAGAGAACACGTACGCGGTCTCGGCGCCCCGCTCGGGCGTCGTCGGGTGCGCGCCCGCCACCTGAGCGTTGATACACTTGCGCACCACCGAAACCGACGGGCCTCCCTTGCCTCCAACCAGCCAGCCGCAGCACTCGAAGGGGAAGGTCTCGCGGGCTGCTCGGTAGACTTCTTCAAGAAGGGATCGGGGTATCTCCAGCGGAGTTGGATTGGCGGACATTCTGTTCTCCAGAGTTGTGAGTTCAATCGATCAATATTGATTGACGATCCAGTTTAGCATGGGTCGGGAACTTTTTCGGCCCCTGGTTCGTCAGTATTGGCATGGGGCTCAAATTTGGAGATGTGTTAGGAGATGTATGAGTGATGGCGGTCACATCCAGTTTGGCCGACTTTGCGTAATGTTGGATACGTTACATGGATGATACATCATCTTCAAATTGTCATAACATTTGAACCGTATACTCGGCAGTGGCATCCAAATTGAGCAAGAGAATGAGAATAGTTTCCGCGAAGCAAGTCGCGAGGCAAGTGAGGTAATTTATGAAGGGAAGCAACCGGTTATTTTTAAAGGCGTGCACCAAATGCAGGGGAGATTTGTACCTGGATGAAGATGCTTACGGGGTTTTCACCAAGTGTATGCAGTGCGGCCGAATCTTTGAGGCCAATGCCAATAATTCAAAGCTTGATCTTGATAAGGTAGGTTCGGGCAAAATGGCGGCCTAGCCCGACCTATCACCACCCCTGCTAAACCGCAGAACTGTCGGGAATTGCCGGTCGCGAAGAGTGGCACTAACGATATTTTCTGCGGTTTTGCGTTGTCCGACTTCCACACTTCGACTGCTACTCTCCGCCTTTAAGATATCTGGCGTACTGATGCACCGCGTCCACCTGGTCTCTGCTCTGTATTGACCCTGGGCGCTCTTGCCGGACGTGGTCGATGGCCTCCTGAGGTTGGTAGCCCACCTTGACGAAGTAGCAAGCCAGAATTGTGCCGGTGCGGCCCATGCCAGCGGCGCAAGTAACCACCACCGGACGCTCCCAGGTTTCCATTTGTTCTTCCACGAAATTCACTATTCGATGGATCTGCTCCATACTGGGGGCCGCAAAATCAGGCACGGGTTCGTACAACTCCACCAGTTGCCAGGGTTCGACAGAAATGGTTCTTTCCTCCATGCGGACCACTGCCAGGATGTCGTTCAACTTTAGAAATGTTATATCGCGAGTGTTGGTGGGCCCTTGAGCGCCGGCCAGTGAACCCTCCAAAATCCAGCTAAAGTTCATGTAAGTCACGGGTCGTACTCCAAATAGTGGGGTCGGCTGACAGCGGCATGGCCTCAGCTTGAGCCGCTACATTATACGTCATACGTCGCAATACGGTGCAGAGTAAGACGGGGCCAGATCGGTTTATCTGGTTCATGCCGACTGAGCTGAAACGTTACCAACGGTTAACTCCTGAGGTTTTGCAGACGGCGTTGTATTTCGTCTAGACTCAAGCCATCAACAGAGATTAGCTTATCCCTAGAGCCGTGTCCCCTGATGATCTGCACTCTCGACTTGGCAACGTCCAAGCTGCCGGCTAGCAGGACGATCACCGCCTGGTTTGCTTTGCCGTCCTCTGGCGGCGCGGTTACCCGTACTCGCAGCGTGTCCCCCATAAAGCCCACGATCTGATTTCGGGAAGCTCTGGGCTGCACGCGGACTTTGACGGTGGTTGTCGGCTCTGTCGTTTGGCTCATTCGGCGCAGGGTGGCGTGGGGTAACACAGGGGTAACACAATGGATAACCATGTTTAGTACCGATCATTCTGGTATATTATGACATAGGTGCAGGAGAAGTCTGGTGGAATATAGTAATATCAAAGTGGCCAGGGAAAACGCGGTAGCCACCATCCGGCTAAACCGTCCCGATGCAATGAACGCGCTGAGTCCTGAATTGCTTCAGGAGTTATCCGACGCGGTGGCGGCAGTTGGTCAAGACCAGAGCGTCAAGGCTCTGGTGATTCGCGGCGAGGGCCGGTCATTCTGCGCCGGGGCCGACCTGATATTCTTTGACTCGATATTTGGCGATCTGGCCCAGCTAAAGCCCTATATCGACTTGCTAAACCGGTGCTTCCTACAGCTGGAAGAACTGCCGGTGCCGACTATTGCGGTGGTGCACGGCTTTGCTCTGGCTGGCGGCTTGGAACTGGTGCTGGCTTGCGATATGGTAATAGTTGCTGAAGATGCCAAGTTGGGTGACCAGCACGCCAATTTTGGGCTGATGCCCGGCGGCGGTTCGACCCAAAGACTGCCCGGTCGAGTGGGCATGCAGCGGGCGATGGAATTGCTGACCACCGGGCGCTGGCTTTCTGGCCCGGAAGCTGTTGATTGGGGTCTGGCTCTAAGGTCGGTGCCAACCGAGCGCATTGATGATGAACTTGAAGGTCTACTGGCTTCCCTGCGAGGCAAAAGCCGCACCGGGTTGGGCTGGATCAAGTCCATCACCCAACGCGGTAAGGACTTGCCGCTGCGCGACGGCTTGGCGTTGGAGGGTGCGGCCTTTGTGCAATACTTTGCTACCTCGCCGCACCCTCAGGAAGGCATCAGGGCCTTCAAAGAAAAGCGACAACCAGAGTTCTAAAGCAGTCCTCCCTTGACCCAGTCTAGGGGAGATAGTATTTTGGAATATAAATCATTGTAGCAATGCCGGGCAGAATGCTGGCTTCATTTTTGTGCCCAGAAGTAGAGATAGGGACAACTTTTGAAGATTAGGGATCTGCTCAAAGAAAAACGTACTATATCCTGTGAATTTTTCCCCCCTCGAGAAGCGGATGGGATACCCAATGTCTTGCGCGTAATTGATCGGGTGAAGGCGTATCAGCCAGACTTTGCGTCGGTCACTTACGGCGCTGGCGGGTCAACCAGGGCGTTCACCGAAGAAATTACCATGTACATCAAACGGGAGACTGACCTTGAGGTTATGGCGCATCTGACCTGTGTCGCTCAGACCAGGGAAGAAATCCAGAGTGTATTGGAACGTCTGGACCAAAATGGCATTGAGAACATTATTGCACTGCGGGGTGACCCTCCCCAGGGCCAGACTGATTTCGTTCCAGTGGCTGGTGGTTTTGAACACGCCACCAGCCTGATCAAGCATATCCGTCAGAACTTCCAATTTGGCGTTGCTGGGGCCTGTTACCCGGAAGGCCACGTTGAGTCCCGTGACTTGATCCAGGACATTGAGTACGCCAAGCGAAAAGTGGACCAAGGGGTTGATTTTCTGGTAACCCAGTTGTTCTACGATAATGACCACTTTTACGCGTTTTTGGACCGGGCGGCAAAGGCAGGCATTAACGTGCCGGTATTGCCCGGTGTGCTTCCCATACTCAGCACCGCGCAGATTCGACGGTTCACCGGCCTGTGCGGGGCGACCATACCGCCGGAGTTGGACCGGCAATTGGACCAGTATGCTGATGACGATAACGCAGTCCGCGAGCTGGGAATTGAGTACGCTACCAAGCAGGTAAGAGAGCTTTGGGATAGCGGGGTGCCGGGCGTCCACTTTTACGTATTGAACCGTAGCTACTCAGTCTCAAAGATACTGGACAACTTGGGGATAGAGGGCCACACCGCAGGAACATAAATTTGACCGGCTCCCCCGCCCTAGCCGTTGGGCCAACCGGAAATCCGCACCGGAAACAACCATCATTAATGTTCCTTGGCGAAGTGGGATCTTTGCGCAAAGAGTTGGGTCGGGTATTGAGCCATGCTGACCACTGGCGTTGACATCATCGAAATCTCCCGGGTGAGAAGCGTGCTGGAGCGGTACACTGACCGATTTCAACAGCGGGTTTTTACCGCTGGGGAGATTGCCTACTGCAAGGGCCGAGCGCCCAATCTGGCCGCCCGCTTTGCCGCCAAGGAGGCTACGATGAAAGCTCTGGGCACTGGTGTTCGGGGTGTGGGCTGGAAAGACATTGAAGTAGTCCGACAGCCCAGTGGCGCGCCCAGCATCCAACTGTACGGTCGAGCCGAGGATCGAGCTCAACTATTGGGAGTAACGGAAATCGCCCTGAGCATATCCCACTCGCAGGAATACGCGGTGGCTTTTGTGGTGGCCCAGTGTCAGCCCAAAATCTGAAAATCGTCACCGCCGCCCAGATGGTCGCTATAGAGCAGGCGTCCGAGCGCAACGGTGTCAGCACCGATACTCTGATGGAGCAGGCCGGGTTGGCGGCGGCCAAAGTCGCGCGAGACGAGTTGGGTTCGATCTTGCTTCCAACGGCTGGAACCAACCTGCTGGTGTTAGTCGGCCCCGGCAACAATGGTGCCGACGGACTGGTGACCGCCCGTCATCTGCGGCGTTGGGGCGCTGAGTTAGCCATCTACGTTGTTTCCAAAAGACCAGACCCAGACCCAAAGATGCAGTTGGCCTTGCGCTATGGTGTAAACGTCTATTACGCTGATGATGATCCTTCATTGGAAGAGCTTGAACAGTTAATAGGTCGCAGCCGCATGGTTATTGATGCAGTTCTGGGCACCGGTCGGGCTCGTCCGCTGGAAGGCTCAGTCAAGCAAATCGCTCAACGGTTGAACTCTCGCCGAAGTCAGGCGAACCGCCCGCTGGTCTTGGCCCTTGATCTGCCCACCGGCTTAAACGCCGATACCGGTGAAGTTGACCCGGCAGGTTTAGTCGCCGACTTGACTGTCGCTTTGGGATTTCCCAAAGTCGGTCTGCTGACCTTTCCCGGGGTAGAACTGGTGGGGCGGCTGAAGGCGGTGGACATTGGCCTGCCGGTGGGGATGCCCGAGGAAAAGGTCATTGATCTAGAATTGCTGACACCGGATTGGGTTGGCGCGCAACTTCCGGTACGCCCCGTGAACTCGCACAAAGGCACCTTTGGGCACTTGCTGGTGGTCGCTGGTTCCAGAAACTACGTTGGGGCTGCCTTCCTGGTGGCGCAAGCGGCGATTCGGGTTGGCGCGGGACTGGTTACCTTGGCTACTCCAGAAAGTGTGTATCCAATAGTTGCTGGCAAGCTGACCGAGGTGATACATCTGCCCTTACCCGAAGACAGTGAGGGCCGAATTCATCCCAGTGCGGTAGATGTAATTCGGCCAAAGTTGTCTAGTTATGATGCTCTGGCCGTTGGGTCCGGGATGGGATGGTCTGGTGGGACAGCCGAGTTTCTGGAACAGCTTCTGCTAGACGGTTCACCGATTCAGTTGCCCGTGGTGGTGGATGCCGACGGTTTGAATAATCTGTCGGGACTGACCAACTGGTGGCAGCGCCGATCAGGCCCAACGGTTGTCACGCCTCACCCCGGCGAGATGGCGACATTGACCGGAACGTCGACTCCGGAGGTGCAACAAGACCGGGTGCAGTCGGCCCGACGTTGGTCGGCCCAATGGGGAGTTACAGTGGCCCTCAAGGGCGCCAATACCGTCGTTGCCGACGCCGAGGGTCTGGCGCGAGTCTCGCCATTTGCCAATCCGGGCCTGGCTTCGGGTGGTACCGGAGACGTGTTGACCGGAATCATCGGAGGTCTGATAGCTCAAGGCTTGACTCCCGAACTGTCTGCCTGCTGCGGGGTGTACATTCATGGTCAGGCGGGCGAGGTAGTGACCCAAAAACTGGGTGATGCGGGAACCGTCGCGACCGACTTGATTCAAGAGCTACCGGAGACCATAAAATGGTTGAAGCAGGCTGCGGGACAGTCTCAAATAATTAACCTATTCGCGTAAAAACCGCTTTCGCGGTAATTGGTGCTTGAGAGACTTATGTTTTACTTTACATTCCCACGATGTAACCTGGATACTAGCAATGTGCCGAGAAATATCTGTAAAATTATGTTAACTTCTGAAGGCCAAGAGGCTTGCTCATGCCGATAGAACAATTTGTTGAGTCTCTCGCTGATCCCCAGGTGGATGTCCCTACCTCCGACTTTATCGAAGCGTCCGACCTCTCTCCGGCTGAGTTAGGGAGTTTTGCCAAGACGTGGTTCACCATTCCGGCTGAACGGCAACACTGGATTATCTCGACCATGGTTGATCTGGCCGAGGATAACCCGGAGTTGGACTTCTGCGCCGTCTTCAAGATGTGCCTGAAGGACCGGGACGAGTCAGTATTGGCCAAGGCTATTGAGGGTCTTTGGGAATACGAAGACCGCTCGGTAATCCCCAGTTTGCTGGACATTCTCCGTTCTGACCGTAGCGAAGACGTGCGGGCGGCAGCGGCGGTGGCTCTGGGCAAGTTTTCAGTCATGATTCAGGAAGGCAAATTCTTGAAAAGGGACGCCGACGCAATCCTGGAAAATTTGATGTCGATAGTTGCGGATGAGAATGAGGCGCTGGAGGTCCGGCGGCGCAGTCTGGAGGCGGTCGCCCCGTTCAACACCGAAGAAATCAAGAAGTATGTTAGCTGGGCTTACAATAGCGATAACGTTAAGCTCAGGTCTAGTTCCATTTTTGCCATGGGGCGTACCGGAGAAACGACTTGGCTGCCCATGCTGATTAAAGAACTTCAGCATAAGGAACCCACGGTGCGGTTCGAAACTGCCAACGCTTGCGGCGAACTGGGAGAGGAGGAAGTTGTACCCCATCTGGTCCCTCTGCTCCAGGACGACGATTATCAGGTGCAGTTGGCCGGACTCAGCGCTCTGGGCAAGGTGGGTGGGCCTTTGGCGAAGCGGGTATTGCTTCGCTGTGCCAAGGAAGGCGACGCCGTGCTCGAAGAGGCGGCACGGGCTGCACTGGAAAACGTTGAGTTCTTGGAAGACCCAATGGCCTTTGGCGCGGACGCTTAGTTCAGGCCTTAATGCCACCGCTGGTATGGTCAATGCTTATCCAACCCTCCCCGTATTTGTGATGCGGGTGAGGGTATTTCTTTTTGGGGGTCGGCAATGGTCGAGTTCACTGAACTTCAAGCAAAGCTGCTGCTAGATGCGCGTACCGGCCATTTGGCCACTGCCGATGCTCAGGGAGCGCCGCACATTATTCCGGTGTGCTACGCCTTCGACGGCCAGGCCATCTACTCGGTGCTGGACCAAAAGCCGAAAAGGACTGCCCTCGCCCGATTAAAGCGGGTGCGAAACATCCAGTCCAACCCCAAGGTGGCCCTGGTGATAGACCACTATGCCGAGGATTGGCGGCGTCTCTGGTATGTGCTGGTGCATGGGGATGCTTTATTGGTGGAGGCTGGTCAGGAGCAGGCAGCGGCGGTCAGGCTGCTGCGGGAGAAGTACCGGCAGTATCAGAGCATGGAGATTGACCAGAACCCGGTGATTAAGATAGCACCAACCCGCGTGATCTTCTGGGCCAGCGAGACGTAGCTAGTCGCGCAAAATTGGCGTTCAAGGACTACCCCGTGGGACAAACGTTATGGTCAGCGTTGGGCGATTTTCCGGAGATTCGTTTTCTCGACTATCGAAACGCTTGGTAGTCCTCACTTCTTCCTCGTTGCCCTTGAGCAGCCACCCAAAGTTGTTGACTGGAATGTCCAGCCACATTTGAACGTCGGCAACCATCGCCGTAGTCGAACCCCAAGAGTACTTTTCCAACCCGGCTACCGTAATGCTGCCACTGGCAATAGGCTGGAAATCGCCGCCCGGCTCGCCCCAGGGATCGGTGTCAAATGACCGATAGATCCAGGTCGCGTCACCAGGACTTGCCGGTACGCCAGACCCTTCATTGCCCGTGGTGTCCGATGCACCCTCGCCCCAATCGGCGAGCAGGCGGTGTAACGCTACGACCTGCCCTTCGCTTTGGGTGCGGCTAACGTTCAGGGTTAGCGCAACCTTAGTAATGGTCGAACCGACCGGAACCTTGCCAGCTATGTTAAAGGCTATGACCGCCCGGCGCACCGGCCCGGCGGCGCTCTTGCCCGCGAAGAAATGCTGCCCGGAGCCGTTACTCAGAAAGCCCTGCTCGACTTCATACAGGGTGTTGTCCTTGTTGGAAGTCAGCGTGACCGTCTGCGGTTCTAGTGTCTCAGCGGCAGCGGTCGGCGGCAAGTTGGTTGCCGCAACGACAGGGGGTGTACTCACCAGCGTTGGCGTTGGGCTAGATGCTGGTTCGGTTGCTGGCCGGACTGGAGGGCCAGCCTGCCCGTTGCAAGCCATCAACATTATCCCGGTACAAATCGACAGGATTAATGCCTGCCCAAACCTGATGCTCATCTCGCGCCTCTAACAAACATGGGTCGAAAGCATCATACACGATCACCTCATCTGCACCCGGTGTTGAGCAGCGCGAATTTCACCCGAATGCCCCGGTTGGCCTTTCGGGGCGATGACATGGCAAAAACGTTGCTCGGACAGGGTATAATGGGCGCGATTACTCATGAGATGTAAGTCAGAGTTGTGCAAGATTTGCCAGCCCCGCAAATAAAAGCCCCAGACCAGAAGACAACAATCAATTAGACGCAGCATAGGGAGGAAAGCAATGAATGGAGTTACCGCAATCGCCAATGTCTTGAAACTGGAGGGAATCGATTGGATTGGCTGTATGCCGTCCAATCCGCTGATTGAAGCGGCGGCCATCGCTGGGATACGGCCAATCGTAGTCCGTCAGGAGCGCACCGGCGTCCACATGGCCGACGGATTTTCCCGCATCAACAATGGCCGCAAGAACGGCATCTTCCTGATGCAGGCTGGCCCCGGCGCGGAGAACGCCTTTGGCGGCGTTGCCCAGGCCTACGCCGATTCAGTCCCAATTTTGCTCCTGCCAGCGGGAGCGTCCCGACGGCGAGCCGGCACCGACCCGGTGTTCAGTCCCACTCGCAGCTACGAGAGCATCACCAAGTGGTCGGCGCAGATCAATTTTTCCGACCGGGTGCCGGAGTTGATGCGCCGCGCATTTACCAACCTGCGCTCTGGCAAACCCGGGCCGGTGCTGCTGGAAATTCCCGGAGACCTGATCAACGAGGAAATTGGCGAAGAGTCCTTCGACTACGAACCGCCGTCGATATTGCGTTCCGCCGGAGACCCGGAGGCCGTATCCCGAGCCGCCCGCGCCCTGCTGTCGGCCCAGCGGCCGGTTATCATGGCTGGTCAGGGCGTGCTGTACGCCGAGGCCACTGAGGAACTGCGCCAGTTGGCCGAATTCCTCCAAGTCCCGGTGCTGACCACTCTGGAAGGCAAGAGCGCCTTCCCGGAAAACCATCCCCTTTCTCTGGGTGTCGGCGGTTCCAGCACCACTGAAGCGGTGCATCGTTTTTTGACCAGTTCGGACTTGGTTTTTGGCATTGGTTGCAGCTTCATCAAAAGTAACTTCACGGTGCCTATAGCCCCAGGTAAGACGTTGATCCACGCCACCAACTCCAACGACGACATCAACAAGGACTACCGCAGCCAGTACCCGGTGGTCGGCGACGCCAAGTTAGTGCTTAATCAGTTTTTGCAGGAACTGAAAGGTCAAGCCGGGGATGCCGGGCGTCCCGCCGACCAGGCTTTGACCAACGAGATCCGATCCGCTAAAGAGGAGTGGCTGAACCAGTGGATGCCCCGGCTGACCTCCGCTGAGGTTCCCATCAACCCCTACCGGGTGGTGTGGGACGTGATGCACACCGTTGACCTGGACAATACTATTGTTACTCACGAATCGGGCAGTTCCCGTGAGCAGGTCACACCCTTTTGGGAGGCCCGCGCCCCGCGCAGCTTCATCGGCTGGGGCAAGTCTACCCAGTTGGGCTATAGTCTTGGGCTGGCGATGGGGGCCAAAATCGCCGCGCCAGAAAAGCAGGTGATCAACTTCATGGGCGACGCCGCTTTCGGAATGGTGGGTCTGGATGTGGAGACCGCCGTCAGGGAAAAAATCGCCATCACCACCATTGTGATGAACAACTCCACGATGGGTATCTATCCCGACAGTCGCATGCCCACAGCGGTGGAACGGTACCAGACCAAGCATTTGACCGGCAATTTCTCTGAGGTCGCCCTGGCCTTGGGTGCCTACAGCGAGAGAATCACCGACCCCAACGAAATAATACCGGCGATGCGGCGCGCCCAGGAAGTTAATCAGTCGGGTCGTCCGGCGCTGTTGGAGTTCATCACCAAGGAAGAAGGTGTATTTTCCAAGTATAAGTTTGACTAGGGAATACTGCCCACATCTTGATTGGGAGAACTTTGATTGCCTGATATTCTGCTGACATTTGGCCTGATCGCGATTGTCCTGGTGGTGACGGCCCTGGCCTCCGGGGCGGTGGAGCGCTCGCCGCTCACTTTCCCGCTGCTGTTCTTGGGGTTAGGATTCCTGCTGGGAGAGCGCGGCGTTGGCCTGATCGAAATTGGGCCGCACAGCCTGCTGCTTGAGGTGGTCGCCACCCTCACCCTGTCGCTGGTACTCTTCCTGGATGCCGTGAACCTGCAAGTCTACGAGTTGGGTAAGCGATGGCTGGTGCCATTTCTGATCTTGGGCCCAGGCACCGGGCTGATCATTGCGCTGACCGCCGTCCCCCTTTCCCTACTGCTGGGGTTTGGCTGGCTGATGGCCTTCGTTGGCGGCGCGGTTTTGGCGTCCACCGACCCGGTGGTGCTGCGAGAGATCGTCCGCGATCCCCGTATTCCCCGGTCGGTGCGGCAGGTGCTGAAGATTGAAGCCGGCATGAACGACATTGTAGTCTTGCCGGTGATTCTGGTGCTGATTGCGGTGATACAAGCTCAGGGGCTAGGTGCCGGAGAATGGTCGGTGTTCCTGGCCAAGTTGTTGTTGTTGGGGCCAGCCATCGGGTTCATCATTGGTGGGCTAGGCTCGTGGTCGATTACCAAGGTTGACCATCACATGAGGGTGCGTCGGGAGCATCAGGCGGTTTACGGAATCGGGCTGGTGCTGGCGGCCTACGCGGCGGCAACCGCGGTGGGCGGCGACGGGTTCCTGAGCGCCTTCGCCGCTGGATTGGCGGTCACTCTGCTAAACCAGAGCCTCTGCGACTGCTTTTTGGAATACGGCGAAGTGACCTCAGAGATGGCGATGCTGCTGGCCTTTGTCTTGTTTGGCGCGGTTCTGTCGGGCATGCTGGGTACCGTCAACCTGCCGCTGGCCTTGGCGCTGGCCGGGTTGGTTGTTTTCGTCATCCGTCCGTCCGTTTTGAATCTGGTGCTGGCCCGGTCCAAGATGAGTTGGGAAGCTAAACTCTTTGTCAGTTGGTTTGGCCCAAGGGGACTTAACTCCCTGCTGCTGGCGTTATTGGTGGTGCAGGCTGGCATTCCCGGAGGCGAGTTGTTGCTGGCCGTGGTAGGGGTGGTGGTGATTGCGTCGGTGGCGATACACGGGGCCAGCGGCGCGCCGGTTAGCGCATGGTACGAGCGCAGGGTTGCCACCGCTACGCTGGCCGAGGAGCGCGAATCCACCGCCGATGCCTTGTTCACCAGCAATGATGGAGAGGCTCCGCGCATTACGCCAGAGGAGTTGCAGGTCTTGTTGTCGGGCACCAACCCGCCGACAGTCCTGGATGTGCGTACTCGCTCACGCTATGAGCAGGACAACGCCCAGATACCCGGCAGCATTCGCGTTTTGCCCGATCAGGTTACTGAGTGGGTGGATACCAACAAACCGGAAGGGCTGGTGGTGGCCTACTGCACTTGAGGCGATGAGGCTACCAGCGCTCGTGTGGCGCAGCAACTGTTGGATTTGGGAGTAACCGCGTCGGCCTTGACTGGTGGGTTCGACGCCTGGCGAAAGCAGTTTTCGGTGGAGCCGATTGCGGCGGAGGCTATGGGGTAAAGTGACTTCCCACAAATTACTCAATCAAAAATACTCCATTTCCTGTTTTGACTGTGCGGCCCTTTGGCAAGCCCAGGGACTAGACATCTAGGTCATATCAGTCGTCAAGCAGGCCTACCAGGTACTGGGCTATGAACAAGGTGTTGGCGGCAATAACTGACCGTGGGCAAGTTTTATTACCAATAATAATAACTTGTCCCAAATGTATTGCATGAAGATTAATAATAACTTGTCTAATATGAATTGCATGAGGGCGCGAATTACTGTACCTTGATTGTCGACTGAGGTGGACCCCATTGTTAGGACAGCGAAAGGGCCAAGTTAAGATAGTCTCCCGCTGGAAGGTCCGATGCCAAGTCACTGGATG
>MUCJ01000017.1 GCA_002816715.1 SAR202 cluster bacterium Casp-Chloro-G3
CCAGCCAGTTCGTTGCTACCGGACACCACGGATCCTATTATCAGCATTATCTTCCCGGTTGACGGGCTAACCATCGGTGAGGCAACGGTCACTGTCACCGGGGATGCGTCCGACGATACCAAAGTCGCCCAGGTGGAACTCAGTCTCAACGGCGGTAGCTTCGAGACGGCAAGCGGCACTACCTCATGGTCCAAGGATGTGACGTTGCTTGAGGGCAGTAACACCCTAACTGCACGGGCGACTGACTTGGCCGGGAATACGGCTGAGGCCTCTGCTACGGTTATTTACCAGCCGACGATCATAACCAACCTGGTTGTGTCCAACGGCGAGACCTACGAAATAGATACCTTGGCAACCGACAAAAAGGTCTATATCGACCGGGGCTTCAAGTTCAAGCAGGTGCCCGCTGTGTTGGAGGGTAAGGACTTCATTCGCACCGCCAACGCCGACAAGGGGGAGACTGCCGCCGATTTCATCACCTTCGACTTGACTGGGGAAGCGCGAGTGTATATTTTGTACGATGACCGGGCTAGCGTTTTATCGGCCTGGCTTGATGATGTCGCGTGGACGTTGGATGTGATTACCCAGGATACCACCGATGTTTTGCGGCGGGTGTACTACCAAGACTTTATCGCGGGGCCGGTTCAGTTGGGCGGCAACGCTATGCCGCCGATGAGCGGCGCGAGCAGCAACTATAATGTGGTGGTGGCGGCGTCTCCACCGTGAGGCCCGGGCCTAACCGGCGAGTTTTAGGGGAGTTACCTACCGTGAGACCCTCAATTAGGAGAGCGCCACCGTGGAACTGAAGGAGTTGGGCGGCACCGGCATAATGCTGCCGGAGATTGGTCTGGGCACCTGGAAATATTCCGGTGGGAATGAGCCGCTACGCCTGGGCATTGAGCTAGGAGCCTTTCTCATTGACACTGCCGAAATGTACCGCACCGAGGATGCTGTTGGTCGGGCGGTAAAGGGCATCCGAGAGCAGGTATTTATCGCCACCAAAGTCTTGGGCAGTAATTTGCGCCACGATCAGGTACTGCGGGCGGCAGAGAATAGTCTGCGCCTGCTGGACACCGGCTATATCGATCTGTATCAGATACACTGGCCCAACTCGGGCGTGCCCATCGCTGAGACGATGCGGGCGATGGAAGAACTGGTGGACGCCGGTATGGTCAAATACATTGGCGTCAGTAACTTCTCCGCCAGGGAAATGGCCGAGGCTAGTTCGGTGATGACCAAATACCCAATCGTATCCAACCAGGTGCTCTACAATTTGAAACGGCGGGAGATTGAGCGAGAGCTGCTTCCCTACTGCCAGCAAAATAACATCACCGTGCTGGCCTACACTCCGCTGGCTGACGGCTCCCTGGCGGTCGAGTCGGCGAATCCCGACGTGCCACGGAGCGGTCTGAGAAGAACATCCGACCTGCTGTTGGGACTGGCGAGAGAGAAGGACGCTTTGCAGTCGGTGGCCGCCGATGTGGGCAGGACTCCGGCCCAGGTCGCGCTGAATTGGTGCACCGCTAAGCCCAACGTCATCGCCATACCCAAGTCCAACAGCGTGGCCCGCACCGAGGAAAACTGCGGCGCGTCGGGCTGGCGTTTGACCGCAGATCACCTGCGTCTCTTGGACGAAGCCTTTCCCGTATAATCTTGTGCTGTTGAGGAAACTTTATGGACTTTGAACAGGCCAGAACATTTTTGAAAAGCAATCATCGGGGAGTGGTTACCACCTTCCAGCGAAACGGGGCGGCTCAGTCCAGCATTGTAGTCTGCGGGGCTTATCAGGACTACCTGGCCCTGGTATCGGTGCGCGGCAAGTCGGCCAAGGTTAGAAACCTGCGCCGAGACCCACGCTGCACCGTGACCGCGACCGCGGCGGACTGGCGCAACTACGTGGTGGTGGAAGGCAAGGCGACGCTGCTGGACTACCGCAGCACCGACGCTAAAGAGATGCGTCAGAAACTCCGAGATGTCTTCCGGGTCTGCGGCGACCAGGACCACCCGGATTGGGAAGAATACGACAGGGCGATGAAGGAGCAGGACGGGGTGATTGTGCTGATCACCCCCGACCGGATCTACGGGAAACTGGGGTGAGAGACACTAAAGTAACTACTCCAGCAGAAACAGATATATCCGTGGCAAACCGGTGTCTGTCCTCAAGGACTAATTGGATTCATACATGGTTCTAGCACGGTCCCTTAATTTGTTGCTAGATTCGATTTCTTCCGCATGTATAACTGCTTGATTTTCCCATAGCCATTGATAGAAGGACTCTACTTTCGCAAAATAGGTTTCTACGAAGGCCAGGATTTCTAGCCTCTCTCCTATTCTACTTAATGCGTCTCTCTGGTGAGCTTTCCATTCTTCACAATGAAGTAGCACCTCAATTGGCAAACTGTAGTTGCTAGTTATATTTCCCTCGCCCACCACTCTTCCAGTGGGTTTAAACGTGAAGTGTGTCTGAATAGGTGCGATTCCAAAGTGAAGTACGTAATTTCGAAGTCCTTGAGTAATGATATGATGATCGTCATTTGTGAATCGACTCGCAATTTCTTGCTTAATTCTCTGCTCAAATTCCGTCCCCACGTACAATCGGCTTCTATGATGCCTCATATGGTCAACTAAGCTATAGGCTGAGGTTAGGAAATTGTGAAGTAACCTCGCGACTTCGTCCATTGCACGGTTGGAATCATCCCTACGTGCTTCTTGGGCAAGCTCCTCAGAAACATCTGGACTTTGCAACCTCTCGAGAACCCGCACTAGGCTGCTTTTATTCCCAAAAACTAGATTCAGGCTCCTTTGCATCCTTTGGATTTCGCCAAGGACATCCTGACCAGGAGAGTTCTGAATCTCCTCCATTAAGTTCATGAATTCTTTGTACCGTTTGGGATTCATTGTTTCGAGCGTCGGTTCCTGTCCCTACTCCGGCATCACCATCGTCGCGTCGGCCAGGCAGACTAACTCGCCGCGCTGATTGTTGCCCTTGACCCGGCATTCCAGTACCTTCTTGCCATCCTCTTCCCGTTTGCCGGTTATCTCCCCCTCAAAAGTCACGGTGTCCCCGGAACGGAAGGGAGTGATGGCCCGCATCAACAGCGTGCCGCCGTTGTAAAAGGCGCTCAGGGGGAACGACCGTTGCAGCATCTGGTCAACGTAGGACATGGTGGCTGGCCCGGCGTTGACCGTGCCGCCAAAGATGTTCTGTCGGGCGAACTCCTCGTCGGTGTGGATGTTGCTGGCCCGGACAATCCCCGCCAATCGAAAATCGTTCTTGCGGTTGATAACTTCCTGGCTCTCGGTGATGGTCAGGGTCGCTAGCTGGTCGCCCACCGAGGCCGATTCGTAACTGAACAACTTGGCGGGTACATCGGGAGTTGTTGGCGTGACCGGCTGATCTGCCGCCGGTGCGGTGGGCACCGCCCGCTGGCCCTTGGCGTACTCAAAGATGCAGGTGTAGTCGTACTCGGCCACCTTGTCGCCATGTTGATTGGTGGCCTCGATACGGAAGGCGACAAATTTGCTGCCCCGACGCTCGTACTTTTCCAACACCCGGCGATTCCCAGTGATGGTATCCCCGGCCTGTACCGGTTTGAACCAGCGGGCCTCGCACTTGGCAAAGGGTGTCTGGCGTCGGGCGGTCTTGGACTCTTCCAGGGCCACGAAGCCGTTGTTTTCGGCGATGTCGTCGCGCAGCAGGGGCGCGTAGCTGATCAGCATGGTGGGCATGGCTATTGCACCACCGTTGTACTTCGGGTTTTGGGATAGTCGGGCGTAGTCGACAACGTTTTCATTGGTGATTGAAACCACGGTGGGCTGTCCCGCTTGACCCGGCTCCACCGCGTCGTAGTCCCACAGCCTCTCTTGCTGCTCTAGCATGCTTGCTCCTTTAAAACTCTGGCATCTGGCCGATGACGCTACGCACCGTGGCGATGAAGTTGCCCGACCGGCTGTACGCCACCTGCCAGTATTTTTCGGCCTCTTTGGGCATATTGTGGGCCATTAACTGAAAGTAGCCTGGCTTACCCTTGGCTCCCAGGTATAAAATCCCGCCGCCAATGGGCAGCGTGAGCACTGCGCTGATCGGCAGCACGGGCATGATAAAAAGACCCAGGATAATCATCGCGGTGCCCAAAGCCAGCACCGGGTGGTTGGCCCGTCGCACCATTTCTACTGAGACCAGCTGACTGTAGGGGATTTCCAGCAAATGCCCTCGGCTAAGCCCGTTGGGAGGGTCAAGTCGCAATACTCGATGGCTGGTGGCGTAGAAGGGGCCGAACACGCTGAGCACTTTTTCGGTTGACGCCAGGTGCGAATAAATGTTGGCTGGGGTTGTGCTGAGGTTGCTATGGTCTTTTTGGATATCCATTGAGTATCTGACCAATAGAGTGCCTGTCGGTAAAGTCCGGCGCTGGGTTGGAACCGTCATTCAAGTATGCAATAACCGCATTGGATTGACAAGTTTGTCCTTCTTCTATTGCAACCCATCCCAACCTACTTGATAATGAGGGCAATTTACCAAAGGGAACAGAAGCGCTTACTAGCTGGAGGACATGATGACCAAGGTGGGATTCGTAGGACTGGGCACTATGGGCGCCAACATGGCGTACAACCTGCTGCAAGGCGGCAACGAACTGGTGGTGCACGACATTCGTCGGGAGTCGGCCACCTCCCATCTGGAGGCTGGAGCAGTCTGGGCCGACACTCCCCGAGAGGTCGCGGAAGCCAGCGAGGTGGTGTTCACGTCATTGCCTGGGCCGGTGGAGATTGAGGCGGTGGCCCTGGGTGAGGCCGGACTGATGGAGGGACTGGTAGCGGGCAAGACCTACTTCGACCTCAGCACCAACTCGCCGACGGTGATCCGCCGCATCCACGAAATTATGGGCGCCAGAGGCATCAACGTGCTGGACGCTCCGGTCAGCGGCGGCCCTCGGGGTGCGAAGTCGCGCAACCTGGCCATCTGGGTCGGCGGCGACAAGGCGTTGTTCGACAAGTACAAGCCGGTGCTGGACGCCATCGGCGACAAGGCCTACTACGTTGGGCCGATTGGCTGTGGCGCGGTAGCCAAGCTGGTGCACAACTGCGCCGGTTACGTTATCCAGACCGCCCTGGCCGAAGTGTTCACCATGGGGGTCAAGGCAGGCGTGGAACCGCTGGCCCTCTGGCAGGCGGTGCGGCGCGGCGCGCAGGGACGTCGCGGTTCCTTTGAGGGACTGGCCGAGCACCTGCTGCCGGGCAATTTTGACCCGCCTGATTTTGCGCTGAAGCTGGCTCGTAAAGACGTTGACCTGGCGGTGGGCGTGGGCCGCGAATTTGATGTGCCGATGAAGCTAGCCAACATCACTCTGGCCGAGATGACCGAGGCGATGAACCGAGGGTGGGAAGGCCGAGATTCCCGAGTAGCTATGCTGCTACAGGAGGAGCGGGCCGGTGTGGAAGTGCGGGTAGACCCGGAGGTGTTGCGTCAGGCGCTGGAGGCCGAGCGGCAGCAGTAACCGTCTGGGGCAGATTTTTCAACCAACAGCAGATATCGGTAATGGTTAGATTTGCCGCTGGTTGAGGACATTACAGGGGCGGCGCAAGGAGCAGGTATCTATAGGCGAAAGGATCGGCGAGGCTTTTGAACTTGATGAGCGTCTGACTGTGATCGGCAACAAGTTGCAGCCGGGTGATGCCGCCCCTGACTTCATCTTAGATTCCTTTGATTCCGAGGATGCCACCGCGCAAAGCGTGAGACTGACCGACTCAAAGGGGATGGTGCGTGTCCTCAACGTGGTCAACTCCCTGGATACGCCGGTCTGCCACGTTGAAACACTACACCGGGAGAAGGCACTTGGTGAGTTACCATCTAATGTCCGCCTCCACACCATCAGCATGGACTTACCCTTTGTCCAGGCTCGTTGGCGGGCTGGTCAGAAAGTTACTCACCAGGCTCTCTCAGCACATCGCAGCGAGCAGTTCGGTCAGGAATATGGAGTACTGCTCAAGGAATGGCGTCTGCTACGGCGCGCCGTCTTTGTAGTGGATCACGGTGGCCGCATAGTTCACGCTGAGTATGTAGCAGATCAGATGCAGGAGCCAGACCACATTGCGGCGAATAAGGCCGTCGGCCAAGCAGCCGCAGGCTAGACGCCAGGTTCTGGAGGTTGCATCACTCAAGTTTCTGAAAAGACTGTCTGTATGAATCAGTGAGGCCCCAAAGAAAACCTTTGGGGCCTCACTGATATTAGTTCGGTTGGGCTTAGATCATCGGTGTCCCGGGGATGCTGTCGTATTTGTCCCACTCACCAATGACTTTCTCCTTGCGCATCCCTTCAATTTCCTCAGGAGAGTACCCCAGCAGACCGCCTAGGACATCCTCGTTGTGCTCACCCACTCTGGGCGTAGAACCGACCACCGCCGGCGTCCGGCTGAAGTGCCAGAAATCCCCAGAAACCGCTATGGTTCCCGCCAAGAAGTCGGGGACTTCTTTATAGGCCCCGCGCTCCCACGGATGAGGGTCTTCGGCAGCTTGTGCAATGGTGTTAGCCGGTGACGCAACGACGTCGTACTGGACGAAATGGTTTGCCGCCTCCAGGGGGGTCATATCGGAGATGAATTCCTTGATGACGTCGTTAAGAACGTCTTTATTGTCCGAGCGAGCATGACGCGTGGCGAAGCGGGGATCGTCTACCCATTCCGGCTTATTGATGGCATCGCAGACTCTGGGCCAAGGGGAACTGGCGGGCAGCGTAATCAATACATAGCCATCTTTACAGGGAAAGATTCCGCCTCCTCCGCCAACGCCGGCATCTTCGCCTCTTTCTTGAACAACTCCGGTGCCGTGGTAGGCGGTGATCGGAATTTCAGTGTAGCTGTAACCGGTATCGGCCAAACACACGTCCATAGACTGCCCCTCTCCGGAGACCTCCCGTTCCATCAGCGCCGCCAGAGTTCCAATGGCGGCATGTAACGCGGTGGTGCGGTCAATTAGGGGTACACCCGTGCGGATGGGCGGCATACTCCGGGAACCAGTGGTCATGGTGATGCCGGAGATGGTCTGACCGATGGGGTCTACGCCAATTCGGTCAGAATACGGGCCGAACTGGCCGTAGGCGGAAACGTTGACCATGATGATTTTAGGGTTAAGCTCCTTCAAGAATTCGTAGCCAAACCCCATTTTTTCGATAGTGCCGGGCCGAAAGTTTTGCAACAGCACGTCGGATACCTTTACCAACTCCCGCAGTACTTCTTTACCCTTCTCGGTGCGTAGATCAATGCTGAGGCTCTTTTTGCCGCTGTTGTATTGAACCCAGTAAGCGCTTTGTTTGCCCACCCAAGGCTGGCTATAACGGGTTTCCTCTCCGCCTAGTCGCTCGACCTTGATGACCTCTGCGCCCAACCTGGCCAGTACCTGTGCACACCTGGGTCCTGCTTGTTGTCGACCCAAGTCAATAACGCGATAACCTTCCAAAGGAGCTCTGCCGGTTGCCATAGTAGTCCACCTCTTGTGATTGATTTGGGGTGATTGTACGACTGTAGTGTGGAGAGAGCAACTGTGCCGACCCAGCGACGCTGGTTCAAGCAGTCACTTTCTGGTAAATCTGGAGGCGATGGCGAGCGCTATCGACCACGATGATGCGGCCTGCTTGATCAATTTCCACCGCCGTGGGTTGGACGAATTGTTTCTCTCGATCAGGGCTCTTGGCCTGGGCCCGCTGGCCCAGCATATTCTCCGGGTTTGAGGACAATCGCTCCTCTCCCCACCGGGACATCCCGGCATCACCCAAGAACATGGTGACGAAACGCCCTTCCGGCCCAAACACCTGGAGTCGGTCATTGCCCCAATCGGTTACGTAGATCAGTCCATCACGGTCAACGGCCACACCGCTGGGCCGGTGGAATTGTCCGGCACCGCTTCCGCTGACGCCAACTTGCATCAGGAACGCACCATCGGCAGTGAATTTCTGGATGCGGTCGTTGCGCCAGTCGGCGACCAACACGTTGCCCAGATCATCGACGGTTATTCCCCAGGGAATATTGAACTCTCCCGGTTTATCGCCCGGCCCTCCCCATTGGGTGAGGAATTGGCCTTCTCTGGAATACTTCTGGATGCGGTGGTTCATGCTGTCGACCACCAGCAGATTGCCTGCCTGGTCAACGGTGATGCCAGCGGGCCGGTTCCATTGGCCTGGCCCGTTGCCCTGGCTGCCCCAGTGGCGCAAAAACAGACCATCAGGATCAAAGACTGAGACCCGGTGCAGCCACTCGTCGGTTACGTATATATTCCCTTCTTCGCCCACCGCCAGCGAGTTAGGCCAGGTAAACTGACCGTCCTCCGCACCAAAGGAGCCAAATTCGCCCAGGAAGTGTTCCTCGTCAAAGGTGCATTTGGCTATCCGCTTCCCGCTGGGGGAGTTCTCGGCGGCATGGCTCAAGACGTACAGCAGGCCGCCCTTTCCCAGGGCCACATCCACCGGGTTTCTGAACCCGATCTGGCCGGGGGCAGCCGCGTTACCAATGGTCTTGACGTAACTATACTCAGCGATGCTGGTCGGGGACTGACTGGTCATGTTCACAACTCGGTTGGGTTGTTTTGATTCGTGTTTTGATTCGGTCGTTTATCAGGCAAACTGGTATTCACGGGACGACACGATAAGTTGGAGCAGTCTGGTCACCCGTAGGTTGAAGGTGTCCAGTTCCTCTGGAGTTCCACACCGTACGTCACCACCGATTGCCACGTGGGCAATCAGCTCGTCCCTACGGCCATGGGACACCGGGACAAATCCGGTCAACTCCACGCAGCGATCCACCAGTGCTTCAGTGGACATGGTAGGCCCCAGAGCAGTTAGCCGTTGAGTCTACCGAGCGAGTCGTGGCCAGTTCAAGTTGATCTACGCCACAGCAAGGGAGAGCGCCCGTCCAGGCGTTGCCAACGGTTGATTGAAACATTGGAAGAGGTCCCGGCACCTGGCCGCTCCGACCAGCGCGGTATGGGTTGGCGTAAAGAGCTTCCCTGACCTCGGCATATCTAGAGCCTTGGTAATTCCGGTCTTCATCGGTCATCCCCTGCGGCCCGTGGAGCGCGATCAGGTCGAAATCCCATTCTGTCATTACGATCCCCCAATTGTTTAGTTCTAGGTATGGGCTTGATGATTTGACTGGAAGTCCTCAGGGATATTTGGATTCCCAGTATTATAAGCAAAGAACCTGGGGTAAACACAGGGTAAACACAGGGAAATAGAGCCGTATTTACTCTTATTTGCCTGCGTTCACATAATATTCTCAGCTATATTTCTTCAAAAACCGCCTCTTTTGTTGTGCGCCTATCTGTGCTCCTACGTGTGTTCCCACCACGTTCTCCCCCGTGTGCTCCCTGATAAAATTTCAGGGAAAGCACGAAGCTAGAAATCGTGGCTAACTCGATTACTAATCTGAGTGGGCCCACCTCAATCAGCGAAGGGACGCCCCATTAAGCCCACAATAATTCTCCACCATTGGCAGTTTAGAAACAGTAAACGTGTCAACGACGCCAAACGACATGTTAGCATTAAACTTAAACAAGCAAGAATCGGCGTCCTCAAGTTAAACCAAAGGCAAGTTGTGGCGAAAAAACAGGTCAAGTCAATAATCAGACCCGCGCTGAAATGGTCGCGCCGGGGATTACTCACCCTTTTTGTTTCATATCTAATTCTACTGGCAGGATTCAGCGAGTTTGACCCATCGCCGGTAGATTTGGCAGTATCCCGCTACCAGTACAGCATACTTAACTGGGAATTGACCCATCTACCAGACAAATGGACTCACAAAATCGCTGGGATACTGCCCGGAAGCCCCAACCGGACCCAAGCCGAAAAATTTGCCCAAGTTGAAGAATTCTTCGACCTGGGCGTCGAGTTGCGTAATTTAGAGCGACAAATATTATTTCCGCAGACCGAATCAGCAGGGCAAACGAGCACACCGGATAACACTACACCACTAAAAATAGATATATACAATATCAAGGAAAAACGACAGCGGCTCCAGGCCGATGTAGAAGAAATTATTGAGACAGAAATATCCAAAGTTCTAAATCAAGAAGGAATATCATCTCCAATTGGGATATTTCCACCAGTAGACGCAGTCTTTACCAGTTCGCCTCATGTATTAATATTGTCGCCGCGAGATAAAATTGAGCGTCAACAAGATATTCTTTTGAATCCAGGTCTAAGTGGTCTTGAGAAAAGCTCCATAGAGGGGGAAATTTTTTTTAAGAAAGACGACCTGTCCGTATACATTGAGGACACCGGAGGAGTCGCGGTTTATCCCAGCGTAGTCACCGACAAATTTGGGCTACAGAGTACCACAGAAATCACTTCCCACGAATGGATACATCACTGGCTGCTATTCCGCCCATTAGGGAGAGGTTTCTGGAGCGGCGCCGCCATGGCCAGCTTGAACGAGACTGTCGCCACCCTTGCCGGGCAGGAATTGGGCGACAAAGTATATGCCTCGCTGACCGGAGAAGTGTTAAACCGAACCCGACCATCAAGCACCACAATACCCGATCCAAATGCTTTCGACTTCAGAACAGAAATGCAGGAGGCCAGATTACAAGCTGAGGAATTTCTATCCGCCGGAAAAATCGAAGAGGCAGAAGCGTACATGGAGGAGAGGCGCCAAATCTTTGTTGACCACGGCTATCTGATTCGCAAGTTAAACCAGGCCTACTTTGCCTTTCACGGAACCTACGCCGCCAGCGCGGCGTCCATCAGCCCAATTGGAGGCCAAGTCCAACAGTTGAGAGACCAAAGCGACTCACTAGAACACTTCTTGAAGACGGTATCCGGTTTCAGCACCTATCTCGAATTTGTGGAGCATCTGGAGGGATTGCCGGAAAGTCAGGAAGAGAGCAAAAAGTAAAACAAGCCCTCACAGCCACGGCCTACTCTTAGATCGCTCCTTCTCCGAGGTATAGCTGGACAGTCCCTGGCGTTCCAGTGTATCTATCACCATCTGATTGAACAACTGACGGTCCAAGCCATTAATCACCGCCTGTTCGTGGGCCTCAGATATCGCCACCGGATAGCCCTGTCCCTTCTTGCACTGCTCCACAATCATGTTGTGTCCCAAAGCCAGCATTTCCTGGTTGCCGGCCACCCACTGCGGGACTTCCACCCGGGCAATCTCTTCACCGCTGTTCAGATAGTAAAAATATACCTGCTGCTCTCCATAATATTCCTGAGCCGCCGCCGGATGGGTGCGATACAGCGCAGATGAACAACCAGGCTCCAATAACTGGGCGAAAATTTCCCGATCTAAAAAGCCGTTGGCAACGTTGCAAGGAGCCTGCGCGGCGCGGCGATTATTACAAAATTCCTGACATTGCTGATTATCATAAGGACAGAGAGAGCAGCGGATCGCATTGGCAACTTCGGTAGTACGGGGCAATGAGACGTAAGCCGCCAGAATAACCGGACGTTGCTCCGCCAACTTGCGAAGCTTCTCCAGGGCCGGTAGAAACCGCTCATGGAGAATGTGCTTCCTGACGAAAGACGGGTAACCCTCACCAGACAATCCCCACAAGACCAATGTACCGTCAATCAAAGCCAGGGTCGGCAGATCCGATCTTGATTCTTCGACCACTTTGGCCAGATGTTCCAACTCTTGGACGGTACGGAGAATGCCCAGCAATTGTCCCGTAACCGCAACTTCATTGTTGGAGCTGCCCTGATCGGTAAGGTAAAGCTCACCAGGTTCCGAGGCCAATTGCGGTTGATTAAAAAAGACCGCCTCTGGCTGAGAGCCATAGGTCAGAATACAACCGCCTAAATTAACCAGGTAACAAGGTATCGGTAGATGCCGGTCCACATCAATATGCGAACCATCAACCGAAATAGTGCACCAATCCTTGGGTGGCGGGGCCGAAGGAATAGAGCCGATCAAACTATCCTGCACTAAGGCTGCCATATAAGGGCGATTACCAGCAATCGCGGTCTTTTCCTGGGCAGTATCTGAGGATATTTCGCTTGCCTGGCGGATAAGCGACGCTAATCTAACCTGACGGTCACTATAAGTGTTGCGAAAATTCTGCGAGGCGCTATCAAGCTGTAGGATAGTTTTTCCCAGGTCGAGAGACACTACTCGCCTACCTCAGCACGCGCTCGTCGCCTACGCGACGAGTTATCCGTTGTTGGTCCAGGTACTCCAACAAGGGCAGCATGTACTTGCGGCTGGAATCAAATAGAGTGCGCGCCTCGGCGACGGTTATTGAGCCCTTATCCTTCAAATGGGCGGTGATTTGGCCCGTCATCGACTGGTAGGCAGTAGAGGCGAATATCACCGATTCATTAACCTTAACCACTTTACCCTGATCAATCAGGGCGTTCAGCAGTTCAGAATCAATGGGGATATCCGTGACCGGAGAGTAGGGTTCTTTTTCCAGTTGCTGGATGTAGACAGACGCCTGCTGCTCCAACTGGGGCGTCAAGGACGGCTGATGGTCGGGCATCTTCAGATATTGACCGTCTTCTACCAGGGCGCCTTCTTGATTGAGCTTGGCCAGCAGGCGTAAATAGACCGGCTGAGGCAGCACTAATCGACTACGAATTTCTGGTATAGGCACACCTTTCCGAAGTGGATATTGACTGTGATAGCTGGTTAAAGCGGCAAAAATTTTATTTTTTGAGGCCTCCCAGCCCCGTCTTGAATAAAAAACCGCGTCAGAATCGTTCACCAAATCACCAAGAGCAACCATCTCGCCGCTTTCGGTGAGCTGACCTAGACGTTCTAGAACTTCCTCCGCCGAGATATTGGCCCGGTGAGACAGAGTTGTCACGTTACAAGGCCCCCATTGATCGGCAATGCTAATCAAAACATCTTCGCCGGTACCCTGATCTAGCATCATCAGACGCTCAATAACATCGTCGTCAAAGCGACGGTAACGGCGTCTAGGGTTGGGATCAACCACCTGTCCACCACCCAAGGTATCTTCAGCAGAGCGCAGGACAAAGAAGTCGCCCTTCACCATCGGGATTGGTTCGTCCAGCAATATTTGCACCCAGCCTTCAGTATCGGGAGCCAGACGGTCAGCGTCTAAAAGCCGAACTCGGGCGGTAGTCTCGCTGGTGAACAGGTGAAAAGTCACGCCCTCATTGTGCCGCAGCGCATGAGACGCATTCTTGACCATTCGCACCCTGGCATCCAAACGTCTAGCTGAATGCAGCCAGCCCGGCACCGTCAGGATTTCACCCCTCATCACATCGCTTCGTGAAATACCCGACAGATTTACCGCCAACCTGACACCGGGATCAGTGTAATCGACTTTAGACTTGTGGCTTTGCAGTCCGCGAATCCGGCATTTAGTGCCGGAAGGCTCCAATTCCACTTCCTGACCGACCGAAAATGCGCCGTCAATCAACGTGCCAGTGACCACCGTGCCAAATCCGCTGATAGAGAAGCAGCGGTCAATCGGCAATCGGGGACGACCCAAGTCTCGGCGGACCTGAGTCTGGTCAAGAGTCTGGTCAAGCAGAGCTTTCAGTTCCTCCAGTCCGGCCCCGGTATAGGCCGACACACCAATCATCGGAACACCTTCGAAAGAAGTGCCAGCCAGGGTGTCTTCAACCTCAGCCTTGACCAGATCGACCAACTCTTCATCCACCAGATCGGTCTTGGTAATCACGACAATGCCCCGGTGTATCTGCAACAGGTCCAGTATCGCCAGATGTTCCCTGGTTTGCTGCATTACGCTTTCCTCAGCGGAAACAACCAGCAGGGCCAGGTCAATGGCCCCGACACCGGCCAGCATGTTCTTGATAAACCGTTCGTGGCCCGGAACATCGACAATGCTGACATCTCGGCCGCTGGGCAGAGTCATCCAGGCAAAACCCAGATCAACGGTCATCTCCCGCTCTTTTTCTTCAGGCAGGCGGTCGGGGTCGATGTTGGTCAGGGCTTTAACCAGCGTGGATTTGCCGTGGTCGACGTGGCCGGCGGTACCAATAACGTACATAGCAGCCGTCTCTTCAGAGGATTATTAGTGGTTCAAATTAAGGATAGCACTAATGAAGGGAACAGGGGTAGTGAGCAGCTTTAGATTATATATTGGGCGTATTTGGTCACTATTGGGGCTGGGCGTCTGGTTCTGCTTCTGCGTCTGATTTACTCTTGGTCTCAGAGGTTCGGGAGCCAAAATAAAATCCGATGATGGTGGCAACGGTGCCAGCAAAAAGGCCCTGAATTTCTTTAGGCAAATCTACCCCACCGGGAAAGAAACTGACCGCCACCAATAGCCCAAAAAGGACTATGAAAAACACAGTAATTGCCCGACGCATCTCTCCTAGATCCAAATTACGATTGTTCCAATAACCCAAGGACACCACGAAAAGGAAACTAAGGAACGGAAACAGCAGTACTGCACCCAGAATAATCCATAGACCCAGCGACATCTCCATCACGGATTCCCTCATTAATAATGATTCCAAACGGATTATACACCTGGTACCAAGTTATTGAGCCTTCACTTTAGAAACCGGATAAATACCTGGTTGGCGATCAAATAGGCGTCTTTGGTTAGCCGCAAACGAGTCCCTTGACGCTCCAGCAGGCCCAGGTCTAGCAAGTCACTGATTGGCGTCTCGTATTTGGCAGCCAGATCAACCCCCAATTGAGCCGATGCCTGCGCCAAGTCCATGCCATCCAACAGCCGCAACCCAAGAAACATGGTTTCAGCAGCAGACAAATCTATGTCTATGTGCTCGTTGCCGCCCACCGATAGGATGTTCTGCAATGCCATCTCATCCAGTTCGCTAATTGGTTCATGCTTGGCCTTGGCCCACTGGTTTACCTTGTCGATGTAGGCGCGGGGCGAGTCCACCGTCCAGAACCGATAATTTCCCAACCGGGAATGCGCGCCCGGACCAACTCCCAGATAAGGCAGATTGAGCCAGTAAGCCTTATTGTGTCTTGAATCATGGTCAGGAATCGACCAGTTGGAGATTTCGTAGTGGTGATAGCCCGCATCGGCCAACAGGTCTTCGGCGTAGTGATACATATCGGCGGCCAGGTCTGTGTCCGGCTGCGGCAGCTTGCCCTGCTTGACCCAACTTTGCATTGGAGTGCCCTCTTCCAGGGTGAGGCAATAAAGAGATATATGCGCCGGATGCAACGCCGCTAATCTCTGCAATGTATCCTGCCATTGGGGCATGGTCTGGTGGGGCAGGCCATAGATCAAGTCCAGATTAATATCAGAAAACCCGGATTGCCGGGCGGTATGGTAGGCCGCAATCGCCTGGGCAGCGTCATGACGACGTCCCAGCATCTTCAACAGGTCGTTGTCCAGACTCTGAACGCCAAAGCTGATACGATTTACACCAGCACCAAGTAGCTGATGGCACAAGTCGCTGGATAAGTCTCCCGGATTGGCTTCTGTGGTTATCTCGGCGTTTGGATCAACCGCGAATGCCGAACCAACAGCTTGCAGTATTCGAGCAATGGAGTCTTTAGGCAGATAAGAAGGAGTGCCGCCACCGAAAAACACGGTATTTACGACCGGGCGACCCAAACACCTACCCCAACATTCCACCTCGGCAATCAAAGCCTCCAGGTAAGGAGCCATCAACCCCTCAATGCCCTGGTAGGTATTGAAGTCACAGTAAGGGCATTTGGTCTTGCAGAAGGGGACGTGAATGTACAGCGACATCCCGGTGCCGGGTACTACTGGGCTGATATTTTGCTGAGCCTTGAGCATTTGACTCCATGCAAACAAGGGCGGGTATTGAACCCGCCCCTAAGCTATGCCATTCTTGCCTAACAGATTCGGCTACTCATCTATTAATCGGGACGCACCATCAACAACATTGGTTGGGTCTTGGTCCTCCGGGCGGTTGGATACGGGTCGCACGCCCATATGCTCGTCAACGATGTACTTGGGGGACAGTTTCACCAGCACCAGCAAGGCCATCCCCAAAACGATAATGTCGTCAAAACGGCCAATGATCGGGACCTGGTCTTTCACAAAATCAGTAGGCAATATGAAGTAGACCAACGCCAAAGGAACCAGCGTGCGCAAAATAATGTTCACCCTCTTGTCCCGGGTGAGCCGCCAGATCAGGGTAGCATACTTGATAATCCTCGGCAGAAACCGGGGCATCAGCATCATCAGAATTGGAATAGCTAGACGGAACATAATAATCTAAGCTCCTAAGGGATGCCTTAAGTATAACCCATCGCTTTACAGCGGGGTAATAGGCTGGCTAAGATGGCGGTTAAAAGCCTTGATTCTACAAAGCAAAGCTGATGAAAAAGCATGCTATACTGATTTGCAAATCAATCAAGTCTTCTACCTTTCCTCATATTACGTTAACCCCTTTAAGATGGATGTGACCTCTTAAGCAGCAGTTGAAGGAGCGGTGATGATGGTTTCTGCACCTGAGATCAAGACGGTGGGCGAACTTCGCAAGAGCGGCTATCAGGTTATTCCGGTCAGGGAAGAGCTACGCAAGAACCTGATCGGCAAGATACGAGCAGAGGAAATCCTCTTTCCCGGCATTGTCGGGTTTAACGACACGGTAATTCCCCAGCTTGAAAACGCCATTCTGGCCGGTCAAGACGTGATTCTGCTGGGAGAGCGCGGCCAGGCCAAATCCCGGCTGATCCGCAGCATGGTCAATCTGCTGGACGACTACATACCCATAGTCTCCGGCTGCGAGATCAACGACGATCCCTTCAAGCCAATCTGCCAAGCCTGCCTGGAGAAAGCAGTGGATCAGGGCGAAGACCTGGCAATTGAATGGCTACCCAAAAATGATCGTTATTCTGAAAAACTGGCCACCCCGGACATATCCATCGCCGACCTGATCGGCGAAATAGACCCGATCAAGGTCGCCGAAGGCCGCTATTTGTCTGACGAACTGGCAATTCATTACGGCCTGGTGCCCCGCACCAACCGGGGAATCTTCTGTATCAATGAGCTTCCCGATCTGGCTGAGCGCATCCAGGTGGGTCTGTTCAATCTGATGGAAGAGCGGGACGTTCAGATTAAAGGCTACCGCATACGGCTGCCTCTGGACGTTTACGTGGTTTCAACTGCCAACCCGGAGGACTATACCAACCGTGGCCGCATTGTGACGCCGCTGAAGGACCGCTACGGCTCCCAAATCCACACCCACTACCCCAAGACCATCGGAGAAGAAATCTCCATCATGGACCAGGAACGCGCCCATTTCCCCGATGAAGAGAATCTGGTGATCCCAGATTTCATCAAGGAAATCCTGGCCGAAATCACGGCTCAAGCTCGCGGCAGCAGTGAAATCAACCAGCGGTCCGGCGTGAGCGTCCGGGTCTCAGTTGCCAACTACGAGACGCTGCTGAGTAATTCAGTGCGGCGGGCCATACGCCAAGGCGACACAATAGCCTGCCCTCGGGTCAGCGACCTACCCTACATCATGGCTTCCTTTGGCGGCAAGATTGAGCTGGAAACCTTCGAGGAAGGTCGTGAAGGCCGGGTAATGGAAGACCTGATCAAGCGGGCGGTGCTGCGCATCTTTGGCTCTTACTTCGATGTCAACGACCTGGAAGACATAGTGACGTCTTTCGACCTGGGCAACGCCGCGGAGACTGGCTGCGAGAAACGCGCTGCCGAGTACCCAGAGATGACGAAACGGCTGGATGGACTATCCGCGGCGGTGCACAAGTTAACCGATGACCAACGGCCAGAAGTGGTGGCCTCGGCGGTAGAGTTCGTCTTGGAGGGCCTGCACTTGAACCGCAAGCTCAACTGCCAGCGCACCCCTGTGGGTTACCTCTACAATAGATAGCCGGGCACAATCATGGGAAAGTAAAAAGGGGCGACTCAACAAGGTCGCCCCTTTTTTACACGCAGTTACCAATAACTAAGTCTGCCTCAAATGCCCCAGCACCCGATCAATGCTTTCCTCAGTGGGACTGGTCTGCCGTTTTGCCAGTTCAAAGACTTTCCGCAAATTGCGGTAGGCAAACTGTCCCGGCAGCGTCAGGAGCGACTCGACAATTTCTCCCGAGTCATTCAACACTTCCAGACGGTAGGTGGCAACGTCCGGGCTGAAGCTGTTGGACAAGTCACGCACAGTGGCCCAGGGCGAATTATGCAGCGGCGACCAGCGCGATACAACTAGAGATGTATCCGGGAAAGATGCTTGATACGCATTCTCTCTACCTTCCACAATCTTCCAGTTAATCTTGTCGGCAAGAGCCTGCTTCAGCAACTCCTCAGCGACTTCATTTATTCTTGCTTTTGCCATCGTTTTCCTCCCCTATTGGCGGGTTACCGTGATACTTAATTATACCATTGGGCAAATCAGCGGCTTTATTGACCTTTCAGATAATTCAAGGCCTTATCTATGTTTTCTTCCACGCTGAGGGCTTCCCCTCGTGCCAGATTGTAGATCTCTTGCAGCATGTTATATTCTTCACTACCTCTACGACCCGATAGGCTGTCCAAGAGTTTACCGCCAATATCTCTAAGCTGTAACAAGTACTCGGCACCGCTGATACGAACAATTCCGAGACCAATATCAGGAAATTTCACCCCGTATGCATCAGTATTAGTTATTTCTTCCCACTTAACCTTCCCAGCCTTTGATTGAGCTAATACCTCTTCGGCTAATTCAAGCATCTTGGATTCGGTCATTGGGCTCTCCTCTAGGGCATCTGCTGAAGTTGGTTTTCCAATTCAACAAGAACTGCCTGAATGTCAGAAAGTTGCTGATTGAATTCACCCAGAGTTTCTTGAGCAATATCCTCACTGGCTGATTCAAGGGTATATTCTATATTTCTTAAAGCAGCAATTCCTTGCGTTAGCTGCTGATTATGGTCCTCGGCCAACTCTGGGTAGCGGTTTCTAATGTCGATCAGACCCCGCTGTATCTCAGGGTAAGCGTCCAGTGAGCGATTCCAATCTCGATTGCGCTGTAACTCTTTAAGAGCTTGAATCCGGCCCCAAATTCGGTTCAAGTCCGCCAGCGTCAAGTCCCGACGCACCACCACACGGGTTTCTTCGGAGGCCACTCTGGCAGCCCGAGTTTCACCCCTTAATTTTAATACTTGCAGGATGGTGAATCCCAGTCCAAACAGGGAGACTATCACTCCCACGATACTCGCTAGGCTGCCATAGTCGCCAAGCATTTATATGTCCCGATGCTTTTGATTATCGTTAATCAAACATTATGAGGTGGACCCCTGTAAACGGCGGAGCAATAATGTACCGCAAGG
>MUCJ01000018.1 GCA_002816715.1 SAR202 cluster bacterium Casp-Chloro-G3
GGTCTGTTCGGACTGGCCGCCTAAAACGCCCTTGCCCCAGACTCCAATTAACCCTTCTCTGATGTACCGGCAGTTTTTGCAACAGAACCGCCGATTCTCTGTTGGTTGGGTCATTGGGGTCCTCGCACTATAGATTTTGAGCAGGTATCAGACTCTACAAATTTATTGCTCAACCAAGGATTCACTGAACCGCGTGTTTCTCTCGACTGCTATCAGTCGATTGCTGGATTTTATCATAATACACTGCGCCGTCCACGTGGCTGCGTCCAACGTCCACTAGTTGCCGGAAGTAATGGGCGGCAAGGTGCTAATGCTACATTTTCCTTTGACGTACGAAGGAGAAAAAATCTTCTGGAAGATTGACTACTACGATCGCGCACTGAAATACGGCAGTGAAGACCCGGCTGACCCTGAGCAGACCACAAGGGTCTTAACCATCATGCTGGCCAGTGAATATTAAATTGGAGCCAGCAACAAGCCCCCGCTTCCGGCGGGGGCAGTCCCTTTCCTGTTTTCTGTTTACAAGGCATAATGAATATCCTATTGCTTACACGGAGCCCGAAATCGGAACTCCCGCAAGTCGTCGGCGATGATCAGCTTGGCCTCGGTCAGTTCCTGGATATCCTCGGGAGACCAGCCCGGGGCGTGTTCCACCAGCTTGAACCCTTGGGGCGTAATTTCAAACAGTCCCAGGTCGGTGGACACCAGCGTAACTGCTCCCGGCGCGGTGACCGGCAATTTGCACCGTTTCAGCATGCGGGGCTTGCCGTCGCGGGTGGAGTGCTCCATGGCGATGAACACCCGCTTGGCGCAGGCGGCCAGATCCATGGCCCCGCCAATTCCGCCGCCCTTGCGGTTGGGAATGCGCCAGTTGGCGAAGTCGCCGTTCTCCGCCACCTCGTAGGCCCCCATCACCGTCACGTCGATCATGCCGCCGCGAATCATCGCGAAGGAGTCGGCGTGATGCACAATGGACATACCGGGCATGGCGGTGACGTGCTGTCCGCCAGCGTTGACCAGATGCTTGTCTTCCTTGCCCGCTGCCGCCAGCGGGCCGTAGCCGATGACACCATTCTCCGAATGGTTGATGAACTCCTTGCTGGGGTCGACGTAGTTGGAACATAGTGTGGGCATGCCCACTCCCAGGTTCACAATCCACCCGTCTTGGAACTCCATCGCCAGCCGGTCGCACATAGCCTGACGCTCAAGTCTCGGTTTTTCAGCCATCAATCCTCCAGTTACTCCCAAGGTTGCCCAACAACATCGAGTGCCAAAAGCACAATTCTTTAATCGAATATGCCGTCGGGCGGAATTTTGACGATGCGGTCAACATAGATGCCGCACACATGAATCTGGTCCGGGTCTAGCTGGCCCACCTCCACAATCTCGTCCTCGACCTCGACAATGGTTATCTTGGCGGCCATTGCCATGATCGGGTTGAAGTTGCGCTGGGTCATCCGAAATTGCAGGTTGCCGAAGGTGTCTGATTTCCAGGCGCGGATGAAAGCGTAGTCGCCGGGCAGGGGATTCTCCAGCACGTGCATCCGTCCGTTAATCTCCCGGTGCTCTTTGCCCTCGGCCAACTCGGTGCCGACGCTGGTGGGGGTGTAAAATCCACCGATGCCAGCCCCTGCCGCCCGCATCCGCTCTGCCAGGGTGCCCTGAGGCACCAGTTCAGCGTCGATCTCGTCGTTGTTGTACATTGTTACGAAGGGTGTGACCTGGGACGGATGGGTGGGCGCGGTGAAGGCGCAGATCATCTTCTTCACCTGACCGGCCTGGACCAGAGTTCCTACGTCCACCTTATCGTCCATGTTTCCGGCATTATTAGAAACGCCGGTTAGTCCCTTGGCGCCCTGCCGGTTGAGCGCTGCCAGCAGGTTGCGGGGCACGCCGACTCCGCCGAAACCCGGCGACATGAAAGTAATGCCGTCGGGGATGTCGGCTACCGCCTCATCAAAAGTCTGATAAATCTTGTTTTTCATTCTTAGGGTCTCCTGATTAACATGAGTGCCCGTGGTACAATGTGCCCCGTTTTACCGGGAAGCGGCCAACCCCTGGTTGCCGCCATATTGTTTTGAACTGCTTATTTATAGCTTATAACGCCATTGCTAGCAACCAGAGGTTTGAAATTGTAGGGTGTTTTCCTCGTACTTCTGATGCTGAACCTGACCTGGCTCTGCTCGGACGCTCCGCTCAACGACGGCTTGGTGCATTACACTTTTTGCAGGGCCCGACAAAAGCCCCTTCTCCCTTGATGGGAGAAGGCTGGGATGAGGCTGAAACCCATCACCTCTGTCTTCTCCACAGGGGCGAGGATGCCGTTCCCCCAAACTATCGTATTTTAAGTTCCATCGTATATTAAGTTCCATTATTAAGTTCCATCGTATATTTAAGTTCCATGATGGCAAAGCGTCGAAAGGTTTTCCCCTATTTAACCAGGGACATTCTGGAACATTACAAGACCCTGGAAACCCGTCTTGGCCCCTTGACATCCGGGCCGCTAGGCGGAACAATCCTTGTAATGTTTTCGGGTATGTTTTCAATTGGAGGCGGGCCATGACAGCGGTTAATCATCAGACGTACCTCTATGTGGGACTTGGTGGCGAAGGCGACAACATTGGCGAAGGCGGCCTGTACCGTCGCGCTGAAGGCGACGACCAATGGCAGAGCATTACCAAGGGATTGCCGGATAATCCGCAAGTTCGGGCCTTACTGGTGCACCCGGAGAACCCGGCGACAATCTATGCAGGTACCCAAGTCGGACCGTATCGCAGTGATGACCGGGGCGACCACTGGGAAGCTCTGGACTCGTCGAAGGCTGATGTCTGGTCATTGGCCTTTCATCCCAATGACCCGAACACGGTGTACGCCGGTTACGAACCGTGCGCCGTCCATCGTTCTCATGACGGCGGCAGCCATTGGCAGAAGATGGATACCGACAAGGTGGTGTTTCCTCACATAACCACCTACATGCCGCCGCTGGGCAAGCGGGTCATTGGCATTGCCGCCGACCCGTCCAACCCGTCGGACATGTATGGAGCTATTGAAGTTGGCGGGTTGATCGCCAGCCGGGACGGTGGCGAGACCTGGCAGCAGGTTCTGGACGGGCCATACCTGCGCAATAACACACTGGACTTGCACGGCGTGCAGGTCAGCCCGGCGGCTCCCGGCACTGTCTTCATCATCACCCAGGTGGCAATGTTCCGCAGCCGCGACCGGGGGCACTACTGGGAACATATTCAGGTGGACGAAATGTTCCCCGGCGGCAGCTACTGCCGGGGCCTGATGGTGTCGCCCGGCGACCCCAAGACCATCTACCTGGCGGCGGGAGCCGGTGGCGGCGGCGCCCCGGCCGGGACTCAGGAGGCGGGCGCGCTGTTCCGCAGCAAAGATGTCGGAGAGACCTGGGAGCGGGTCGATATTGGCGATACTCCACCGCGTCGAATGTTCCAGATTGCCATTGACCGGGCCGCTCCGGAGAACGTCTACTGTTGTGATTACGAAGGCCGGGTTTATGCCAGTAACGACGGCGGAGAACAGTGGCAGACGACCAGTCAGGTGCCGGGAGAGATGTCCCGCAATTTACACGTGTACCCCATGGTTTGTGGTTAGCAATATTAATTATTTAGGTGCAGGGAGGTCGTTTTGGCCGGGACTACTTTGAGTCAGGCAACATACCGAGTTTCTGAAAGCGATCTAGAGTTCATGGCGTTAGACCGAGATGATATCCCCTCGGAGTTCAATGACTATCAGGTCGTCCGTGAGGGCGTATTAGATAATCAAAAGATGGCTACGGATGGCTTCACCGGCAGCACTGCCGGAAGGTTCCAGTTGGCCGGGCGCATCAACGGTTACATGCGCGAGTTTGGACCCACCGCGGATATGCCCGTGTTCGACGGATTTAACTTCGTTGCCGCGACGGTGGTTCATCTATTCGATGAGCCAGAGTCAGTGTCGGACTGGATGCACGATGTTTTCCTCAACGACTTTGAAAGCAATGTGGGGGAGAGTATCGGTACCGACCATCAGTTAATCTCGGTGCGGCGGCTGGATCCTGCGGGCCTGTTCGATGAAGCGGTAGCCCTGCGGGTGCTGCAAGGCGGGGCCGCCGGGCTGCTGTCCTCAACAGTCATCGATTTCAGGGTGGGGCGCATACTGGGCGTAGCCTTTGTCGGCGCAGTGGGAGACCACTTGAGATTGGAACAGGCCACCCAACTGGCCCTGGCTCTGGAGCGGCGCATTGTGCGGGTGGTGCTGGGAGTTATCTAGGGAGCGAGCGCGGTCGGCTCAATTTGGCTTCTGGACAGTTCACTTTACATAACGGCATCAGCCGTATTCAGGGCCGAGTTAACTGGTTACGTCATTACGCTACAGTCAGCAACTCCTTGAAACGGCGGGCGCTGCTGTGTGGTGCCGACAGAAGCGGTACGTTGGTGATTTCCCGTAAGTGAGGCAACGCCGTGGCCATGGAAAATTGGCTCAGCAATATGGCATCTACCCCGGGTGCCATCCGCTGTACTGCTTCCGCCAAACTCTGACGAAACTCTTCCTGACCGTCAATACTCATCAGTCGCATCAGGTTCTCGTCCAGCAAGGGCTGCGGCTCCACCGTAGTACCCCGTTGTTCAGCGGCTTTCTGAAGGTAGTATTTCGAATCTCGCAGGGTTGCCGCGACCGAGGCAATAATACCAATGCGACTGCCGTAACTGACCGCATCGTCCATGACCGCTTCATAGGAGGACAGCACCGGTATGTCTACCAGGTTCCGGGCTGACTCCACCACCGGTGCGTAGACCGAGCAGGCCAACCCCACCGCGTCGGCGCCATGATCGGCGCAGTAACAGATCAACTGGCTCATGCGCCGCCGCAGCTTGGCGGTAATGTTATCGCCATAGTCGGCCAATAGGCTATCGTCCATCACATTGACCAACTCGGCATCAGGGAACTCGTCCCGGAAAGCCATTTGGGTCGGGTGGATAGAACCAGCCACGGCATGGATCATCGTAACGCGCATCGGGTTTCCTAAAATCAGACAAGAATCTGGTGGCCATATGGCTTATTGGCCGCATCAATTCTAGCATTGCCTACGCGCGCAAGATGCCCTAGCTGGCCCGGCGGGAAAAAGCGTTACCCGGAGGACTTCGACACTCAGCGTATTTGCGCCAGTGTTCCTACGCCAAAATACGCCGTCACATTGTAAAGGCGATAATCTGCGCTCCAGGTTATTGCGGAGCGCCCCTGCCCTGCCATAGAATGACGAAAATATTCATTAACATTCCATTAGAAGATTCATTAGTAGAAGGTTCATTAGTTAGTAATGTCAGACTGGATGCATGGACTTAAAGGCCTGATCGCCCTGCTTGGTTCGCTGGTTACCGTGGTCGGCAGCATAGTTGGCATCTTGATCGCAACCAACGTTATCAATGTTGGTGGAGGGGGGCAGTCAGAAAACAAGCCCCCGGTGGTTGGCAGTATTTTCCTGGAGAACCCGGTGGCGGTGCCGGGTAAATCAACCCGCGCTGAAATTACGGTTAGCGACCCAGAACGAGATCCTCTTGATATTCGCTGGACGGCCAACTCAGGCAGATTTGACCAGGGTAATACCGGCAGCAGCGTGATTAACCCGCCGGTGAAGGTATCCGAGAATTTCAGGCTGGCCATTCCAAGTCAGGTGCAGTCGGTCACCGCTGCGCCTCCGCTGGCGGTGAATCCAGCCCCCATTATCCTGCCAGCGGAAGACCCGCTAGCGGAGGCGCCAACACTGACGCCACTCCCGGCTCCTGAAGAATTCTCCCTGAACGGACGCTGGGAGTATTCACTAGGATTCGTTGACTTCCGGGGAATTTCTTTCAACAATTATGCGTTTATCGACCACAACATTTTGGGAGTACCTGTTGGCGAAGGATTTGCTGAAGTGGAGCAGGCCGATTCGATAGTATACCTGAATGGCACTACCTACCTCGACGGCAGTTCCTACTCGATAGATTTGGAGATTATTGACGACTTTACCATGGTGGGGATTATCTATGATTCCTTCGACAACCAGTCGGGCGTTATTGCCCTTAGCCGTTTAGACTCCTAGTGGCTATAACAGTGTCGTGACCGACTGCTGTAGGTTGCTCCCCAACTCCCGCCTCAAGAATTCCTTGACCAAGTGTACCGGAACAGCCAGCCCCACCTCCAGGCCGATCATCATGGTGTTGATGCCGATCAGCCGCCCTTGAGCGTCCACCAGCGGCCCTCCCGAATGTCCGGGTCTCAGGTGTAGGCTCACCGCGATCCACTCCCGGTCTTGTTCCGGCACATCAGGCAGGCCCGCCCCGCTGCCGATTACCACGCCCCCGGTCGCGGCCCCCGATACCCCCCAGGGATGTCCCAAGGCCGTCACCCACTGACCGGGTTGCAGGTTTTGGGAGTCGCCTAGCTCCACAGTCGGCAGATCGGTGGCATCGACGGACAGGGCGGCCACATCCAGCTTGGCATCGTGGGCCAAAATCTTCGCGGGCAGGGTATCGCCATTGGGCAGGCTCACCCGGGGAGACTGGTCGCGGACTACGTGGGCGTTGGTGATGATCAGTCCGTCTCGGTGCCAGATCGTGCCCGCGCCGCTGCCCCGTCTGCCGCTGAGGACGTGCACCAGACTGCGCCGGGCGTTCTCGACGACATCGCCCATTTCTTGATTAAGCTCTTCTAGCAGAGTTGTCATAGTTAAATCTCCGGTTAAGAATCTGTCTCAAAACCGCGGAGACGCAAAGTTCGCTGAGATTGTCTTGGATACTTTAGTTCCGCTCTTAGCGCCCTCTGCGGCTCCGCGGTGAGTTTCGAGATCGTTACTAAGTCCGCTCTCCGATGGTGACCGCAAGTTCCTGCGTCTGTCCGCCCCGCAGAATCTTTACCGGAACCGATGTGCCAACCCGGTCGCCGCTCAGTGTGGCAAAGAGGTCGTCCAGGTGGCGCACCGGCTGTCCGGCTAGGGACACGATGGTATCGCCCATGAACAACTTGCCCTGCTCGGCCGGGCTGTCAGGTTCCACCGACACCAGCAGCAGGCCGGTCTCCTGTCCTAGCTGGGATGCGACAGCGTCCGGCAGGCGCGTGGATTGGGCGCCTACCCCCAGGTACCCCCGCCGGATATGCCCGTGGGCTAGTATGCTCTCCACCACGCGTCCTGCGGTGGCCGTGGGAATGGTGATGGTGGTGCCGCCCCGCAGCAGCGCTGAGGAGTTAATCCCCAAAAACTTGCCGGTGGAATCAACCATTGGCCCACCGGAGAATCCGGGATACATGGTCACATCACTCTGCAGGTAATGGTCTACCGCGCCGCCGGTGGGTGTCTGCCAGCCTTTGCCGACCGCGCTGATAATTCCCAAGGTGGCCCGAATGCTCTGCCCAGGTCTCCCCAGGGCCAGGGCCAGGTTGCCTACTTTAAGACTCTCGGCATCCAACCATTCCGGTGTTTTCAGTCCAGATGCTTCGACCTTGAGCACGGCCAGGTCGGTGCTTGGGTCGCGACCCACCAGGGTGGCGGGCACAGTCTGACCGTCGGGAAGGCCGACCTGGATGTTCTCGTCCTGCTCCAGAACGTGATGCGCGGTGACTATCACCCCGTCGGCAGACCACACGACGCCGCTGGCGGGTAGTCGGTGTCGTCCTTCAACTCGGACTACGCTGGCGCTAGACTGTTCCACCGTTCCGGCCAGTGCGTTAGAGAAATTGGCTAATACTTCTGACATGGTTTAGACCTCCAGATTCATTTCCGTTGAGTTCAGGCCGATGGGTCAAGCAGTGTGTTCAATCGGCTTAACATCACTTTATACATTGGCGCTGGGGTTAACCCGACCCAGTTGGCTAGGAGGCAACCTGGCAGAATGGCTAGGTGGGCCTGTCGGTTTGGGGAGGCTCTTTTAATTGTGCGGCTGGCCTTCACCCCTACCTGGCTCCGCTCGGCCATCCCGCTCCCCCAAGGAAGAGGGCAGGGGGTGATGGTGAAGTTTCAGATAATTATCAGTCCGGCGCGAGTTGCCCGCATCACCGCGTCGGTGCGACTCTGCGCGCCCAGCTTGCCCATGATGGCGTTGACGTGAAACTTGACGGTGTGGTCGCTGATTTTCAGTCGGCCGGCAATGCCTTTGTTGGGGAGACCTTCGGCCAAGAGTTGCAGCACCTGTAACTCGCGGGGAGTCAGTTCACTGCTTATTGTTCCCGGTAGTTGGTCGCCTGAAGGTAGCAGGGAAGGGGTGATGGTTGGATTTAGGACCACCAGACCCCGGGACACCGCGATCAAAGCGGCCCGCAGACTCACCGCATCAGTCTCCCTGGGTAGGATTCCCTTGGCTCCGGCGGCCCAAGCTTCTCCTGCCTGGGACTGGTCGGAGATGACCACGGTTACCGGTGGGCTGCCTTCTTGCAGTTCGGCCAGTTGCTCTAGGGCCGAGGTTGAGTCCCAGCCCAAGTCCCACAGCACTACGTCCGCTGGTAAGGTGTTCAGGACATCCTCTGGCACCGTGTCGCTGGCAACCTGACCAATGACCTCGCAATCGGGCTGGTCTGACAGCAGCATAGCCAGGCCCGCCCGGGCCAGCGGGTCGTCGGCAATAATTAGTATGCGCAGATTGTTCATGTAGGCCGAAATCCAGGAAGAGACATACTTCTAGCATACTACGTTCCTGATTCACGGTTACTGAGGCTGTACCTCTGAGATGCGATTGCCCGATGACTACTCACCCTGGTCTTACCACTCTGGCGAGGCTCTGCTATAATCTGCCCAAGTTGCGCGTATACGCCGTTTCCAGTACGCCGTTTCCAGTGAATGGCGAAGAATGGCGAATTAATTTTGATGCAAAATCTAGAAGGAGACTAATCCAATGGATCTGGAGCTAAAAGGTAAAGTTGCAATAATTGGCGGCGCCAGCAAAGGTTTGGGCCGGGCTTGTGCCGACGTACTGGCCGAAGAAGGCGCGAAGATTGTGATGTGCAGTCGAACCAAGGAGGACTTGGACCAGGCTGCCGAGGAAATCAGGGACGCCACCGGGGCTGATGTGCTCACTTACGCCGGTGACTTGGAAAGCTACGACACGATCAAGGATTTGATTAGCACCACCGTCAGCCATTACGGCCACCTGGACATAATGGTAAACAACTCCGGAGGACCACCGCTGGCCCGTTCCGCAACTGCTACTGAGGAGCAGTGGGAAACGGCAGTGCAGCGGTCTCTATTCTTCTTCGCGCGTATGTCCCGTGAGGCGGTTCCTCACCTGAAGGCGCAGGGTGGCGGTCGTATCATCAACATTCTGGCCAGCACCGTCTATCAGCCGATACCCAACCTGGCTCTCTCCGGCGCCACCCGCCTGGGCGTGGTCGCTTTCGCCAAGAGTTTGGCCGACGAGGTGGGTCGGGACGGCATTTTAGTGAACAACGTCTGTCCGGGTTCAATTCTGACCGAGCGGATGCTTTCCAATGTTACCTCTCGGGCCAAGGAGTTGGGCACCACCGTGGAGGCAGGATTGGAGTCGCGGGCGGGTGAAACCGCGGTCGGTCGCATTGGAGATCCCAAGGAACTGGGTTACCTGGTGGGGTTCCTGGCCTCTGGCAAGTCTAGCTACATCACCGGCACGACCATTCTGGTGGATGGCGGTCTGGTCAGGTCGGTGATCTAATCAAACCTAACTGGCAACAATTTCAGATATGAGACCCAGACCCAATCCGCCTGAAGAACCTCAAGACGCTGCCGGGTTCAACGACCGGGGAAACCGTTACAGTCGTAACGGGGCCTACGACCAAGCAATGGCGGACTACACCAAGGCGATAGAGTTGGATGGCGACTTCGCCGAGGCCTATTTCAACCGGGGAGTCTCTCATTATGAGTTGGGCCTTTTCCAGGAGTCAATTGACGATCTGACCCGGGCCATTGACCTTAGTCCTACCGATGACAACTACTACGGGCGACGGTCTCTGGCCTACCTGTTTAACGACCAGCCGGATTTGGCCGAGGCAGACCAGGATAAATGTGAAGAGTTACGCAATACCGGGTGAGCAAGCTGAGGCAATTCTCGATAAAATCTAGTCTGTCAGCGGAAGTATATTTTTAGACAGGCTTAGAATTTAGTATATTGGGTAGTGGTTCAGTTTCAGGGCAATCGCATCTTACCCTATAGAAGGGCCAGCGTCGCACTGGCGAAAGCCGGTGTCCAGTTTCATTCCCTGGATTCCGGCTTCCGCCGGAACGACGAATTTGGCCATTAAGGCTCGGACATCACAGGAGTTGCTAGCTGATTGTCTGATTTCAAGGAGATGCGATTGCCCTGGGTTCAGTTTGGTTCTCGTCATTCCGGCGCAAGCCGAAATCCTTTAGAGGATATCGATTAACCTTGTATCTGGGCACCGGCGAGGGCCGGTGTGACGAATAGAGTCCCATTTGTGACCCGGTAAACTGAACCACTACCGTATATTTTGGCAGGGTGACATTACATTTAGTAATATATAAAAGCGCTCCTTTTAGTTGACCTTCAGCACTCGATGATTATGAACTCCCCAGGTAGTACCGGCTCAACTAATCTTCTGGTATATGTGGTGGACGATGACGTGGCCATCGCCACTGTGGTTTTCTACGCCCTCGAATCCCGAGGTTATCGATGCAAGCCTTTCTACTCAGGTACGGCGATGTTGGAGGAGGTAAGGAACGATAACCCCGACTTGATAATTCTGGACGTTATGATGCCGGGAATCGATGGAGTTTCTGCTGCCCGGCAGGTTCGCAGTTTTTCCACGGTGCCGATAATTATGCTCAGTGTTCGGAGTGACGCCGGTATCAAGGCGACGGCTCTAGACGTAGGGGCGGATGATTACCTGGCAAAACCTTTTGACATCGAAGAGCTAATGGCTAGGGTCAGAGCTATTCTGCGTCGCTCGGTTCCATACCGGAGTGAGCAGACTGGTCAGATCTATCAGTCAGAAGAACTCAGTATCGACTTGGAAAGCAGTCTGGTGACCCTGGGCGGCAGACCCGTTAAACTGACTCCCCGTGAGTGGTCGGTGTTGAGGGTTTTGGTAAAGTACGTCGGGCAGGTGGTCACGCCGCGACAGTTATTGCAGGAAGCGTGGGGGCCGGAGTACGGTAATGAAGGCGACTATGTTAGGGCCTATATCACCCGTCTGCGCCGCAAGCTGGAGCCAGCCCCCAAATCCCCCCGTTATATCTTGCTGGAGTGGGGCCTTGGCTACCGTTTGGCCGATCCCGACCCAGCCGTCAGCTACCGACTTAGTCAGATTTGTTAGATCGACCTCTAGTCGTTCTTAAGATACTCACCAGGGTCTGCCCAATCAGGCTGAGGGCTTAAAGTAGGGAACAGTAACCTGATTGTTGGCCTGCACAAAGGTCACTTCCACCGGCAGCCCAATCTTTACATCCTGCGGGTTACACTCAACAATGTTGGTGAACATTTTGACACCCTCTGCCAGTTCGACCAGGGCCAAAACGTAGGGAACGTCCTGTGCGAACCCCTGAGTGCGGTTCTGGTAGGTGACGGTGTAAGTCCACACGGTGCCTTTGCCGCTGGCCTTAACCCATTTGATGTCGTTGGACCAGCAATTGGCGCAGATGCCCCGAGGATAGAATTGATACTCGTGGCAGCTATCGCACCGTTGAATGACCAACTCGCCCCGGCGGCAGGATTCCCAGTAAGGCCTCGTCTCCCCGACGATGCTGGGTAACGGTTTGTTCCATTCGGGCATAGCCTAGTCCCTCCCTAAAATTACGGTGCCGCCGCTGTGTCGAGACCCCAGCGCGCCGCCGGTGCCGTGGCAGAGGGCCAACCGGCAGTTAGGCACTTGTCGGGGCGTTCCTTCAAATTGGTGCCTCAGTTGACGGGTGGCTTCCAACAGCAGGAATATCCCTCTCATCCCCGGGTGGTTGGAAGAGAGACCGCCGCCATCGGTATTGATGGGCAACTCGCCGCCAATCTGTATTCGCCCGCCGGAAACAAACTGTCCGCCCTCGCCTTTTTCGCAGAAACCCAGGTCTTCCAGGGTCTCCACCACCGTGATGGTGAACGAGTCGTAGATCATCGCCATGTCGATGTCTTTATGAGTCACGCCAGCCATCTCAAAGGCGGGCTGGTGGCTCTGCTTGGCGGCAATGTAGATCAGGTCTCGTTGTCCAGCGCCCTGGTGGGCCACCGCTTCACCGGCGCCCAGCACCCACACCGGAGTCTGTCGGCAGTTGCGGGCCACCTCCGGCGAGGCGACCACCACCGCGCCGCCGCCGTCGGTGATCACACAGCAGTCCAACAGGTGCAGCGGAGAGGAAATCACCCGAGCGTTGACCACATCCGCCACCGTGATGGGGGTGCGGAACAGGGCTTCAGGATTCATTGAAGCGTGTTTCCGGGTTGCCACTGCTACCTCGGCCAATTGTTCCGAGGTTGTGCCAAAGAGGTGCATGTGACGCTGGGCGATCATCGCGTAGAGACCAACCGTAGTGAGGCCGTAAATCTCCTCAAAGCTGTCGGGCGATGGGTCCAGTCTGGGGTGTCCGTAGCGGCCGACACCGCCGGTGCCAACGGACACTCCGCCCGACCGGGCCAGGCTGCTGTAAGTAATCACGGCGCAGTTGATACGTCCGGCGGCGATGGCGGTCAGCGCGTGGGACAGGTGAAACTCAAAGGAGCCGCCGCCGACGGTGGTGTTGTCCACGTACTTGGGGTACATGTTCAGGTAGTCGGCCAGGTTCAGACCGCTATTGCGGATGCTGCTGGAGGCGGTGAACAAGCCCTCCACATCGTTCTTGGTCAGCCCGGCGTCCTCCAGTGCTTTGATCACGCTCTCGCCCTGAATTTGCAGCTCGCTCTTGTCGGGCGCGTAGCGGGTGACGTGCTCGTGAATGCCGACGATGGCGGCGGCATTGCGGAGATCAACCATAATTCGTTACCTCAGCTTATAGCTATTGGAAGCGGCCCTATGATAATTTGGCGATGCAAATTGTGTCAAGAATATTTCCTATTTCCAGTAAAATTCCAAGTAAAATTCGACTAGCAAAAATCACAGTGGAGGCAGGACGTGAACCCAATAGAAATTACCGTTCCCCGGCTGCAACGGGAGAACATCCACGCCATAACCCTGTGGCCTTTCATATTCTATCGAAAGGGCTTTCAAGACGATATCGCACTACGCTGTCACGAGTTCTTCCACTGGCGGCAGGCGGCTCGCTGGGGGGTGATCCCCTGGTATCTGACCTATCTGGCGCTGCAGCTATTCTACTTCCGACGCGCCGCCGACCAGCATCCCCTGGAAGCGCCAGCCTACGCTGAGCAGAGGGAGGTGTTGCGGCTGCTGGCGAACGAAGAGAGCATTGGGGAACACCTGGCAACATTGAGAGTGAGCACGAAGGCATGAAAACGCCGGGCAGGTTGCCAAACCCGCCACTGCGTTACCTAGTCGTTCTTGCTCAGCAACTGGGCCGGAATGTCGCCAATGAAAGCCTCAATATCTGGCACCTGCTCCTGGTGGGTCAGGTTCAGTTGCAGGGGCGTAATTGAGATTCGGTTGTTCTTCAACGCCCAGGCGTCGGTGCCCTCGGCGTTGTCGCTGTGAACCGGACGGTTGCGGGAGATCCAGTAACGTTGCTGATGTCCGGTTCCCTCAGAGCGTACCGACTCGCTGTAGGAGCGACCGGAGAGCCGGGTTACCTGCACGCCGTTGATTTGCTCCAGAGATACGCTGGGCACGTTGACGTTCAGGAAAAATAGGTCGGGCGTGGGCGCTTGGTCCAGTCGGGCGGCGGTTAGCCGCAAGAACTGGGCGGCCACCTCAAATTGAGGGTTCTGCACCGATCCCACAGAGATGGCGATGGTCGGATAGCCCCGCACATATCCCTGCAGGGCTGCGCCAACGGTCCCAGACACCAGAATATCCCAGCCCAGGTTGGTTCCGGTGTTGATCCCGGATACTACCAGGTCAACCTTGCCGATTAGCTGCTCCAGGCCCAAGATGCAGCTATCGCCGGGCGTTCCCTCGACGATATGCGCGGATATTGGGTTGGGATGCTCGCCCACTTCATTCACGTAAGAGCCGGTCGGCACCGGTCGGGCGTAGACCGGGTGGTGCAGAGTCAGGGCGGCTCCAATGCCGCTTTGCTCGCGGTCGGGAACCACCACGCAGACTTCCCCCACCTGGCTCAAGGCTTTGGCCGCCGCCCACAATCCGGGGGCGTGGATACCGTCGTCGTTGGTCAGTAATATTTTCAGCGTCTCATCTCATCGTAGATATATGTAGATATATATCGTAGGTGTTTGTCGTAGCTAGGTCACGGGTCATTCTAGCAGGGGATATTATTAATATCAAAACATCAAACAACTGGATACCGACCCAGAGCAACTGAGAAGTTGCCCTGAATGACAATTCTCGAAAGTGCTTCGCCCTGGTAATGGCGATGGCAGGAGAGTAGGAACGAGTTACTTACACCTGGGTGATTGCGCAGTCCACTAGCCTGGCCTATGATACTGGTGACTAGAAACTGCGGGCTTGGGTTTAACCCTGTCCCACGTAGCAAGAGGCGCAATCATGTTTCCCCAGAATGTTTTCCCCGACACCGCTGAAATCAACCAACAGGGTCAGTTGATTATCGGCGGCTGTAACACTCTTGAATTGGCCGAAGAGTACGGCACTCCGGTGTACATATTTGACGAAGCGACGTTACGCAACCGTTGCCGCAGCTTCGTCAACGAGTTTAGAAAGTTGTATCCCGCGACCCAGGTGCTCTACGCTTCAAAAGCCTACATCAACCCGGCTTTGGCCAAGATTTTTCATGAAGAAGGTCTAGGCCTGGATGTGGTTTCCGGCGGTGAGTTGGCGGTGGCCCAATACGCTGGATTCCCGCTGGAAAAAGTCTATTTCCACGGCAATAACAAGACTCCCCACGAACTGACCGAGGCGGTGGAACAGGGCATTGGCCGGGTGGTGGTGGACAGCTTCCACGAGCTTGATCTGCTCAACCAGATTGCCGCTGATGCCGGCAAGGTGCAGGATATCCTGATTCGAGTGTCGCCAGGTATCGACCCGCATACCCACGTCTACACCACCACCGGGATCATTGACTCCAAGTTTGGTTTCTCAATTCAGACTGGTGACGCCGCTAAAGCGATTCGGCAGGCCCTGGCCAAGTCCAACCTGAAACTCAAGGGACTGCACTTTCATCTGGGGTCGCCTATTTTTGAGCTAGACCCTTACCGGGCGGCTACCGAATTGGTGTTGAAGTTCGCCGCCGGATTCCGTGAGGAAGGCCTGGAGATGACGGAATTCAGTCCTGGCGGTGGGTTTGCCATCGCTTACACTCACGACCAGGAACCTCCGGCGGTGGCAGAATACGCCGAGACCATCGTTTCTACACTGCAATCAACCTGCGCTGAGTTGGGTATGGAGCTTCCCACTCTGTTAATCGAGCCGGGACGCTCCATCATCGGCCCGGCCGGGGTTGCCTTGTATCGGGTTGGCGCAATCAAGGACATCCCGGGCGTGCGCAAATACGTGAGCGTAGACGGCGGTATGGGAGACAACATTCGCCCAGCCCTGTACCAGGCTACCTACGAGGTCGTATCGGCAGGCAAAGCCAATCAGGAGTCCGTCGAGAAAGTGACCATAGCCGGTAAGTATTGCGAGTCCGGCGATGTTCTGGCGTCGGATATAATGCTGCCCACAGCCGAGTCGGGAGACATAATCGCCATTCCGGCGTCGGGCGCATACTGTCCGTCCATGGCTAGCAACTACAACCTGAACCCGCGTCCGCCGATGGTGCTGGTCAAGGACGGCAAGAGTCGGGTCATCCGCCGACGAGAGAGCTACCAAGACTTGATGCTGTGCGACATTACTTAGAGCCTGTTTAGCAAGCCGCCTTCTCCCCGTTGGTAAGGGAGATAAAGAGGGGTAAAATGACCCCTCCTAGCCTCCCCTTGGTAAGGGGAGGGACTCAGCTATCGCCCTCAAAGTCTAATCCAAACACCCACTGAAGGCAGCCATGTGGCAAGTCTACGGCCAGGAACACATCCTCAAACAGCTTGAGTCAAGCCTGAAGCAGGAACGGCTGGCCCACGCTTATCTGCTGGTCGGCCCGCCCCACGTTGGCAAAATGACTCTGGCGCTGAACCTGGCCCAAGCGGTGAACTGTGTCCAGGGTGTGGGAGTTCCCTGCGGGGAATGCTCCCAATGTGTCCGCATCGTCCAGGGCCGCCACGCCGACGTGCGGGTGGTAGGTGTAACCCAGCGAGAAGAGGGCGGGCCGACGCGCACCGTAATCGGCATTTCCGACGTTAAAGAGTCGCTGCACCAGGCCAACCTGAAGCCCTTTGAAGGTTCGTGTACCGTCATCATCTTCGATGGCGCGGAAGTTATGAGCATTGAGGCGGCCAATGCCCTTTTGAAGACCCTGGAAGAGCCGCCGCCCCAGGTGCTGATTCTTCTGCTGACGGCTAACGAAGAAGGATTGCTGTCCACCACCCTGTCCCGCTGCCGCCGTTTGGAACTGCTGCCGCTGGCCAAAGAGCAAATGGTCAAGAAACTGATGGCGGAGCATGCCGCTTCAGCCGAAATCGCTGAACGCCTGGCGTTGCTGTCGCGGGGCTGCGTCGGCTGGGCGATCAATGCGCTGAATGACCCCCAGGTTTTGGAGCAGCGTGTCGCCGATCTGGAGCAAATCAAGGAGATTTGTGAATCTGGTCTGCACGAGCGATTCAACTACGCCAACGAACTGGCGGCCCGGTTCTTCCGTGATCGTGAATCAACCAAGGAGCTGTTGTATCTGTGGCTGCGCTGGTGGCGCGACCTGATTCTGATCAAAGAGGGTGCCGAGGAGTATGTCCAGCATCCCGATGAGATCACCCATCTGCGTCTTCAGGCCACCCAGTTAACCACCCCGCAAATAGTTGGCTTTGTCAAAGCGTTGAATCAGACCCTGGAGGCTCTGGACAGCAATGCCAACGCCCGGTTGGCCCTGGAAGTGCTAATGCTGAACCTTCCCGGAGTGAAAATCCGGGTGTAATTCCAAGTCAGCTAGTATCTGGTCAAATGTGTTTTGATTGTTGGCATCCTCTCCCCTTGTGGGAGAGGATTGAGGAGAGGGGATTCACCTTCATCTCAGCCTTCTCCCTTGATGGGAGAAGGGGCCGCGCCAGTCCATTAGATTAGGGTCAATCTAGTGCCGACAGCCTACTAGCCGGCGATCATCCAGGGGACGTAGGGAATCCACTGCTCCAGAATGACGTAGTTTTGTAGCATTCGGTAAGGGTTGGGTTGAGGTGCCTTCGGCTCGCGCATCAGCTTCATGTTGGCTTCAGCCGGGGTGCGTCCCGCCTTGTAGAGGTTGCATTTGGGGCAGGCGGCCACCACATTCTCCCAAGTATTCGGGCCGTGCTGCCTTCGGGGTATCACATGATCCAGGGTCAGTTCTTGGGTCTTTATTTGGCAGTATTGGCAGGTGTAATGATCGCGTAGGAAAATCTCTTTGTTGGACATCTTGCGGGGAGCGTACGGACGCTTGACCAGATAGACCAAACGAATGATGGATGGTATATCGAATACTGCAGTTACGGTGTGAACCTCTCCGCTGTGTTTGTCCAGCAGTTCGGCTTTGCCTTTGCCGACCAGCACAATGGCCCGACGCGCCGTGCAGATGTTGACGGGGACGTAGTTGAGGTTGAGCACGAGAACCGGGGCGGACAGCACATTGCGCGCCGACACAACCGGAAGAGCCTCGCTTCCGCTTGGATCAAACTCATCAGCGACACGCTGACCAGTTTTGGCGCTTTTAGCCACCTGCTCTGCACCTCGATCAGATTATGGTGGGCAACCTGCATAAATTATATACCAATTTGAAACACCTCGCCCACTGTCTAGGAATAGCGGTAGTGGTTAGCTTGCTGGGTCAAGAAGGGGACTCTATTTGTCCCATCGGTGAAGGCCGGTGTCCAGATACAGGGGTGCTTGATATGTTGTGATGGATTCCGGCGCAAGCCGGAATGACCTGATACGCTACCGAAAGAATTAATTCTCAGACTTCTAGCGTCTTGCTGATGTTTTACTTCAGATTGGATGGGATTAAGTCGGGGGAGATATTGATACCATCTTGGAAGGTATTAAAAGTATCAATGGGGTCTTGGATACCGTTAGTAATACCCTGTGCCTTCTGGTTCCAGTCTCCTGGGATTAGCTTTATCCCCCTGGTAACTACGTCGAAGTTATCGGCTAGAAATGTTCCCAAGGGCGAATCATCAATCTTTTCACTGACGCCTCCAAAGGGGAATTTCTGAAGTCCGGTGAGAATGCCGGACAAAAGCACGAAGCCGATCAGAATACCAATGAACGCGCCTACCAGGTTGTTGGCCAGTCCGGCCAGGGGAATGATGCTGATGGCTGATTTCACTACACTGCTGAGTACCCCACCAAGGATAAACAAGGCCAGGAAGATGGCAATAAAGCCAGCCACCGCCTGTATGTTCTCGTTTTCGGAAACAAACGAGAACAGGTTGCCCACCGGCTCAGCGATGCGGCTGGAAAGAGCCAGTCCGACCAACACCACTACCAATGGAACCACCATGCGAATTATGCCGGTCTTGAATCCCCACATAGCGGTGAGGCCCCAAACCACCAGTACTAATAGGTCTATCCAGTTCATATTCTTCTCATACTCTCAGAGGATGCAAGAGTGCTATTGTAAGGGTACCACTCCAATTGTAACCTGATTAACTCACTAAAATCTTTCGTATTCTGCCCCTGATCCGCACCTTTTGAAGATTAGCCGGGTCGCTTAATCGTTCGTTCTGAGCCACTTGGGCAAGCTCAGGGTAAGGTGAGCACTCGCCACCGGCAACATTTTTCTGCCTCCACAAGCCGTAGGCGAACGGGGCCATATTTGGGGCGCGGCTGGATCGCTGGCAGCTCTGTAAACGGCGGAGCAATAATGTACCGCAAGGGCGGTGAGATCAAGGCTGCGATGGCGGTTTGAAATTGTACCGCCCGAGGGCTTCTC
>MUCJ01000019.1 GCA_002816715.1 SAR202 cluster bacterium Casp-Chloro-G3
ATCGCTCCTCTGAACCCATCACTCGTATCTGTACAAGAGGGCCGTGACGGGGTGAATACCGACATTAACCCCATAATTAGAATTGCTGCAGCTTGATCATATTGATTGATAAATGGGGACGGGCCGAGACGGGCCGCCCGATGCAGACAGGCCAGGGCGGTGTCCCTTGGCCGGGGCTCGGAAACTCGATAAAGACGTTTCAATGACCTGTAATAGATCCTCAGACCGATCCCTTTAAGCAGCGGGAAAGGGGAACCACGGGCGCTTTCCTCCAACCCAGATGATTCTATCTGTAAGATGCTTTGGCCTACAGGCACCTGACGACCGTCGCTGCGGCTAAGCAGGGTGATCTGCTCGGGAAGGGTTTCCACTCTGGACAAGTAAGCGCGATCCAGCTCATCGAACATTTCCTGAATTAGTTCCCCTTGTCGCGCCAGCTCCCCAAGAGCAGCCGAAGTCTCAGTTCGCACATCCATGTAAAGCGTTTTATACAGACCCTCAAGTTCGGCGGTCAATTGCTGAACACCCTTCAGGTCAGGTAATGATGTGGCATTTCCCAAAAGGGTTGATACCACTTCTCTTGAGGCCTTAACCCTGTTGTCGACCTCAATTAGCCTTTGGGTCAAACAATTTTGGCTGCCGCATGATTCTCGGTAAATCTGCAGCCATGACTCTCGTACCGAAGTCAACAATTCTTCCAAGCCCTGTTCTAGAAGGTGAATCTCATTTTGCTTGGAAAGAAACTCGTCCTGTTGGAATCTATTTGTCAATCTGGTCATGTCAAGTTTAGTCATAGAGGCAGAGCTGAGGAGTGGCTCTAAAGCCCGTCTGAGCCGCCAGAAAATTGAATAAACGTCGCAACGCCTTTAAGTAAAGGAAGTCTAAGTTTAGTCCACCTACTATTTTCAGGGAACTATCCAGGCATTCCTTAAACAATAAAAACAATAAAGTTTTCAATTTACTGATAGATCATGCCAGCACGGACTGCGAAATACGGAAAATCTCCCAGTGGCACGTCACCCCCACTTGGATTGTGCTATCACCGGTAGCAGTAGAACGAAATATTGCGCTTGGCGTCAATGCAGTGTACCAGTAGTCGAAGTCTCCTGCGATTGAGTAGCAGAATCACAAGTATCAGAATCACAGATGGGAGTGGAGTATGGCAATTAATTCTAATCGGTGGACAAGCATTACGCCACTGAATCATATTCAGCCTAAAAAAATATGTGACCGGCTTTGGATATTGCATGCAGAGATTAGATTTGTGAAGTTAATGCTATAATTCCCTCGTCATGCAAGTTAAAGACTTGGGCGAGTTTGGCGTTATCGCCCTACTCAACAAGATAGTAATCACGGAACGGGGCGGGCCGGACAATAGCGCTGCCTTCGATATTCGGCTGCTGGTGGACACCGGCGACGATACCGCAGCCTGGCATACAGGGTCGACCACCCAGCTTTTCACCACTGACACTGTTGTTGAAGGCGTCCACTTCACCCGCCAGACCACTCCCTGGCGCGACTTGGGCTGGAAGTCGTTGGCCTCCAACATCAGCGACATCGCCGCGATGGGCGGCCTGCCCCTGTATGCGCTGGTCACCCTGGGCCTGCCGCCCGAAACCGAGATTGCCGATCTCGAAGAACTGTATCGGGGGCTGCTAGCAATCGGCAATCAATACGGCGTAAGCATCGTCGGTGGCGACATGGTGCGCTCGCCGGTGGTGTTCATCACGGTGGCGCTCACCGGGGTGCAGGCCGGGCAGTCCATGCTGCGCTCCACTGCCAGACCCGGCGATAAGTTGGCCGTCACCGGCTACGTGGGAGGCTCCGGCGGAGGCCTGAAACTGATGCAAGAAAAGGTCAAAGCATCGCCGGAAGCGGTCGCGTACTTATGTAAAGTCCACCGCCGCCCGGTGCCCGATGTAGCGGCGGGCCAGATTCTGATCGACGCTGGCGTGTCGACGGCTATGGACATCAGCGACGGCCTGGCCGATGACCTGTCCAAGCTCTGCCTGGCCAGCGGAGTCTCGGCGCGAATTTTCGCTGACCAGATTCCGGCCCATCCCCTGCTCAAAGAAGCTTTTCCTGAGGATTATCTGACCCTGGCTCTCAACGGCGGTGAAGACTACCATCTCCTGTTCGCCACCCCGCAACCTGTCATGGAACGGGTGATGCCCCAGTTACCCGAGGGAGCCGCTGTCATTGGAGAGATCACCGCTGGCGAGCCGGGAAAGGTAGTCGTTGTAGATTACGCGGGCGCCGAAACAGTTGCCCCTCGCCACGGCTGGGACCATTTCTCCTGATCATGCCAACCATCCTGTCCATCCAAACCAGCAGTCCCGAAGTAACCCAACAAGTGGGCCGAATCATCGGTGAGCAGGCCCAGCCCGGTGACATATACTTGTTGACCGGGCCTTTGGGCGCGGGCAAGACCTGCCTGACCCAAGGCATCGCCTGGGGATTGGGAGTAATCGGACATCCGCGCAGCCCAACCTTCGTGTTAATGACCCGCTATCAAGGCAGGCTTACCCTGCACCACATGGACTTGTATCGAATTAGCGACCCGCTGGAGGCCTGGGATTTGGGTCTAGAGGAGTATCTCTCCAGCGATGGTGTTTGCGTGATCGAGTGGGCCAACCAGGCTGAAGAGCTATTTGCTGAGGACGCTTTGTGGATTAACTTGGATTACACCATCCATGAACCTAGCCAGAATGAACCAACTACTGACTTTGGGAGTGCCCCATTGGCCGTGCCCAATAACGGGCTGGCCGAATCAAGCGAAGCAGAAAGCGCTCGGACGATAACCTTTGGCCAGCACTCCCCGCGTTACGACTCGCTTTTGGCCAAGCTTGCGGGCGTGTTCCCTCCAGTCGAGGCAACCAACTAAGTGCTGCTCGCCATCGACACCTCCACCCGATACGCCGGAGTATCCATCGCCGACGACGAGAAATTGCTAGCCTCTCGTGGCTGGTACTCCCGCAGCAGCCACACTGCCCAGTTGATGCCGGCCATATCCGAAATCATGGGAGATCTGAAACTCGCCCTCAGTGACTTGGACGGAATCGCCGTTGCTCTGGGGCCAGGGGCATTCAGCGCCCTGCGGGTGGGGCTAAGTGTCGCCAAAGGGCTGGCAATGGCCAGCAAAAAATCGCTGGTTGGCATCGGCACCTTGGACCTGGAAGCCTTTCCCTACTTGGGTTCCGGGTTGCCGGTGTGCGCCTTATTGGATTCGGGAAGAAAAGAAGTGGCATCGGCCCTCTTCGCAATTGACGGAACCCGCATCAGAGACGATATCATCTCCCCACCGGACGAGTTGATTCCTGAGGTGACTGAACCGACAATTTTCTGCGGAGAAGGAGTCACCAACTGGGAGCGCGTTATTAAGGAGACATTCGGAGGCTTAGCCATAGTGGCCCGGCCATTACCGGCCGGGCGAATTTGCTCATTAATAGAGTTGGGCAAACAACGACTGGGGGCTGGGGGCTCTGACGAAATAGCCCTGCTCCAGCCTTACTACCTGAGGATGCCCAGCATTGGCGGGCCAAAACGCCGGGACTTGATTCCCCAACAATCTTGAACGTTTTTCATCAGTTGAATCGCCTTTATTCAGCTAGGACTCCCGAATCACCAAAATTGAGACCTTTTTAGTACATTTATCCTATTGCCAGATCGTGAAAAATGGTGCATACTAGCTGAGTTATTTCCTGGTGGTTCTAGCGGGGCGGACCCACCCGTTCCCTTCCCGAACACGGTAGTGAAACGCCCCAGCGCCGACGATACTGCTTTGGTAACGGAGTGGGAAAATAGGTCACCGCCGGGATTTATACAAAATCCACAAAGTCAATTCGCATCCGGTTCAGGCCTAAGGAACCGCCCACTAACCTCGTCCCTCCGTTTTCTTATCAGCCCTTTCCTTATAATATTCGAATATTGAATGGCACTTGGCTACAGGTTTGGATTTTGTGGTTTCGTCGTCAAAAAAGTTCCTTTACAGTACATTGGGCCTACCATATAATGGAATAGTCGAGCAATGCTTGCACGCCCTGTATAGTTCAGTTGGAGTAGAGCAGGAACAGTAGGGAAGATCGAAAGGGATTCAAATCCGTAGCTGCTCGGTGGTGGCCGTGCCTCATTCTTGGAATTGGGCGATTGCACACCAATCAGGGTCCCTCACCTTAGCCCAGTAGGAGCGGAATAATGGGAAGTAGATTCGAGAAATTTTCAGAGCGGGCCCGCCGGGTTCTATCGTTGGCCCAAGAAGAAGCTCAACGATTTAACCACAATTATATTGGGACGGAACACATCCTTCTCGGCTTGGTGAGGGAAACTGAGGGGGTTGCCGCTCGGGTACTCTCCGGGTTGGGAGTCGACCTGAGCAAGGTACGCTCAGCAGTAGAATTTATCATTGGACGGGGCGAGAAACCCACCCAGGGTGAAATTGGCCTAACTCCGCGAGCCAAAAAGGTCGTAGAGTTAGCCGTTGATGAAGCCCGCCGCATGAACCACACCTATATTGGCACTGAGCACCTGCTCATCGGACTGCTTCGGGAAGGTGAAGGTGTCGCCGCTGGCGTCCTGGAAAGCTTGGGCGTCACCTTGGAGAAGGTGCGGGCCGAGACCCACCGAATCCTCAGCAACAGTTCCCCCAGCGGTACTCAAGGAACCCGCAGCAGCACCCGCACTCCCACCTTGGACCAATTGGGCATCGACCTTACCGTCGCTGCTCGGGCCGGTAAGTTAGACCCGGTCGTTGGTCGCGAAACTGAACTAGAGCGGGTCATACAGATACTGAGCCGCCGCACCAAGAATAACCCGGTACTGGTCGGCGAGCCAGGCGTAGGCAAAACCGCCATCGTCGAGGCTATGGCCCAGATCATCAGTAGCGGCGACGTGCCAGACACGCTAAAGGGTAAACGGTTAGTTACTCTGGATATGGGTGCTCTGGTTGCTGGAACAAAGTACCGTGGTGAATTCGAAGAACGCCTTAAAAAGGTGATCGAAGAGATCAAGGCCGCCGGTAACTGCGTATTATTTATCGATGAAATTCACACCATTGTCGGCGCTGGCGCAGCCGAGGGAGCCGTGGATGCTTCCAACATCCTCAAGCCTTCACTGGCCCGAGGAGAGATCCAGTGCATCGGCGCCACCACACTGGACGACTACCGTAAATATGTAGAAAGAGACCCTGCCTTGGAGCGTCGTTTGCAGCCGGTGCGGGTTGAAGAACCTAGCCAAGAAGACACCCTCGCAATTCTGAGAGGTGTGAAAGAACGCTACGAAGAACACCATAACGTCGAGATCACCGAGGATGCCATTAAAGCGGCTACCAACCTGGCCATTCGGTTTATCCCAGACCGTTTCTTGCCCGACAAGGCCATTGACCTGTTGGACGAGGCCGGGTCTCGGGTGCGTCTCCGGGGCAGCGCAACTCCTGCTTCGGTGAAGGACGCCATGAAGGTTCTGGAGGATGTCCGCAAAGAGAAAGATGAAGCCATCGCCTCTCAGGAGTACGAGTTTGCGGCTGAGCTGCGTGACCGCGAGCTAAACATGAATCAGAACCTGGATACCCTGGAAAAAGAGTGGCACGAGGGACGGATTAAAGACCGCGCCCAAGTAACCGAGGAAGATATTGCGCAAGTAGTCAGCATGTGGACCGGCATCCCGGTTACCCGTCTGGCTCAAGAAGAGACCCAACGTCTCATTCACATGGAAGAAGAACTGCACAAGCGCATCATCGGCCAGGACGAGGCCATCGTAAATATATCCAAGGCAGTGCGTCGAGCGCGGTCTGGCTTGAAAGACCCCCGGCATCCCATTGGCGTGTTCCTGTTCCTTGGGCCTACCGGTGTCGGCAAGACCGAGTTGGTGCGTGCCCTAGCTGAGTTCATGTTCGGCGACGAGGACAACATGGTGCGCTTGGACATGTCCGAATTCCAGGAGCGGCACACCGTGGCACGGCTGATCGGTGCTCCTCCCGGCTATGTGGGTTACGACGAAGGCGGCCAGTTGACCGAGACAGTGCGCCGCAAGAACTATTGCGCCATCTTGATGGATGAGATCGAAAAGGCGCACCCTGATATCTTCAACATATTGTTGCAGATATTTGACGCCGGTCAGTTGACCGATGCCAGAGGACGCCGAGTTGACTTCCGGAACTCTATCATAGTGATGACCAGCAACCTGGGTTCCGACCTGATCAAGAGAGACACAACCATGGGCTTTGCCGTTAAGTCCGACGACGCCCAGACCATTGCCCATGCCTATGATCGGATGAAGGAAAAGGTTATGGATGAGGTGAAGCGCTTCTTCCGGCCTGAGTTCCTGAACCGACTGGACGCGACCATCGTCTTCCACCAGCTGGACCAGCCGCAAATTCTTTCGATAGTTGATCTGATGATGGGCTTCGTGAAGAAAGAGTTGGTGGAAAAAGAGATTGATCTAGAGATCACTGAAGCCGCTAAGAAGTATCTTGGCGAGCACGGCTTCGACCCGGTGTTGGGGGCGCGGCCATTGCGCCGCCTGATCCAGACTGAAGTTGAAGACAGGCTGTCCGACGAGCTATTGGCCGGGCGAATCAAGGCTGGCGACGTCGCGGTCATAGACCTTGACGAAGCAGGTAACATTATGGTGACCACCCGCACCAAAGTATCTGAGGTAGCAGTAGTCGGCTCAGATTAACCGACAAAAAGGCTGAATACTGACAAGGGGCCCCATCATGATGGGGCCCCTTGTTGTTATAATGGCCTCAAATGCCCAGACCTAAAGAACAGCAGCGCACCGTTTTCCTGTGCCACGAATGTGGGTACGAAAGTTCCAAGTGGATGGGCTTCTGCCCGTCGCCCGGATGTGGTTCCGGCGGGCCGCTGTCCGAGACCACCGTCGCACCAACCAGCCCATCTCCTCGACATTCTTGGATCGCCGCTAGCACTGAACCCCTTCAGGAACTGTCCCAGCTAAACCCGGACGACCAACAGAGAATCTCCTTACCCTCAGACGAGTTGAATCGAGTGCTCGGCGGGGGAATCGTGCCAGGCTCGGTCTCGCTGCTCGCTGGCGAACCCGGCGTGGGGAAGTCGACCTTGTTGTTGCAGATCGCTCGGTACATATCTGCCACGGCTCAGTCGGTGGTGTACGCCAGCGGGGAAGAATCACCCCACCAGATCAAATTGCGTTCCCAACGGTTGGGGATTCCCGGAGAAGGCATTTTCCTGCTTTCCGAAACCGACGTCGAGCAGATACTGGCCCGTTTGGAAGAATGCCGACCGGCATTGGCCATTGTGGATTCCATCCAGACCTTGTATACCCAGGACGCCCCCTCCGGGCCGGGCAGCGTCGTCCAGGTTCGGGAGTGCGGCCTCCGGCTGCTGCGTTGGGCCAAGCAGCGCAACGTCCCGTTGCTAATTGCCGGGCATATGACCAAGGACGGTTCCCTGGCTGGGCCTCGTGTTTTGGAGCACATGGTGGATACCGTCATGTATCTGGAAGGTGAAGACCTTAACTCCTACCGGATCCTCCGCAGTGGTAAAAACCGGTTTGGCTCAACCACTGAGGTGGGCGTTTTTGAAATGACCGGGCAAGGTCTAATTGAGGTGCCCGACCCTTCTCAGGCGCTGTTGGCCCAACGCTACGAGCATGCGGTGGGAGCCGCCCTGGTGCCAGTGCTGGAAGGTACCCGGCCCCTCTTGCTGGAAGTTCAGGCCTTGACCTCGCCCTCGTACGCACCGGCCCCCAGAAGGGTGGCCAACGGCGTAGATTACAACCGGCTGTTGATGCTAACCGCGGTCGCTAGCCGCCGGGCCGCTCTGGATATTGCCGGACAGGACATTATCGTCAGCATTGCCGGCGGTTTCAAGGTGACCGAACCAGCCATTGACCTGGGCGTAGTCCTGGCGATAGCCTCCAGCCTGCATAACCAACCCATCGACGCCAGTTCGGTAGTGCTTGGCGAGGTGGGACTGAGCGGAGAACTGCGCAATGTGCCACAGGTGGAAAGACGGTTGCAGGAAGTGTCCCGTCTCGGCTTGGCGCGGTGTATTTTGCCGGAAACAGCCCGGCGAGATGTGACTCGCTCTCCCAACCTGGAATTGGTTTTCGTCAGTACCGTAAGGGAAGCCATGAATGCAATCTTGGGTAAGTCCAGAAGTCGGAACCAAAGTAATCAACCTGCGGCCACCCTTATTGAAGCATCCTGATTCCTGTTGGTTTCTGCTGAACCGCCGCACTGAATCGGTTGACTTTTAGCCTCGCCGACTGTTAAATTCATTAGAATACCCTTTTGAATATGGAGGTTGTCAGAGATGGCCAGACGCCTATTTAAGGAACTTGAACGGTCATATGGCTTTGATGAAGTGGCCATCGTCCCCGGCGAAGTGACAATCAACCCGGAGATGACCTCCACTAAAATGAACCTTGGAAGGCATTCCTTCGATGCCCCCTTCATCGCATCGGCGATGGATGGCGCAGTCTCTCCACGATTCGCCGTGCTGATGCACGAAATGGGCGGGTTGGGCGTGCTCAACGCTGAGGGACTGTATTGTCGATACGAAGACCCATACTCGGTTCTAGAAGAGATCACCTCCATGTCCAAGGCGGAGGCGACCCAGTACCTGCAACAAGTCTACTCTGAGCCAATAAAGGAACATCTGATTGGGGCCAGGGTTCAAGAGATCAAACAGTCCGGCGCAGTGTGCGCCGTTTCTTTTACCCCGCAAAACACCAAGCGGTTAAGTCCAATGGCGGTTGAAGCCGGGGCCGATATCGTCTTTGTCCAATCCACGGTGACCACGGCGCGTCACATGTCCCGCAGCTACAAGGGCCTGATATTCTCCGACTTAATCAACTCCCTCAAGGTTCCGGTGGTGGTGGGCAACTGCGTCACCTACAACGTAGCTATTGAATTGATGGAAACCGGCATTGAAGGCATTCTAGTCGGCGTGGGGCCGGGAGCCGCTTGCACCACACGGGAAGTCACCGGAGTGGGCGTTCCTCAGGTGACAGCCACCCTGGAATGCGCCGCCGCTCGCGAGGACTACTTCCATCGGACCGGGCGGTACGTCGCAGTGATTACCGACGGCGGCATCCGCACCGGCGGGGACGTTTGCAAATCCATAGCCAGTGGCGCTGACGCAGTAATGATCGGGACCCCATTTGCTCAGGCTGAAGAAGCGCCGGGCCGGGGCTACAACTGGGGAATGGCTAATCCCAATCCTGAGTTGCCCCGAGGTACCCGAATCAAGGTCGGCACCAAAGGCAGTCTGAAGCAGATTATGTATGGTCCAACTTCAGAGACCAACGGGACGCAAAACCTGGTCGGCGCATTGCGCGTATCAATGGGCATGTGCGGAGCTTACACCATCCGGGACTTCCACAAGGCCGAAATGGTGGTCGCGCCGTCAATCAAAACCGAGGGAAAGTTCTTCCAGATGTCTGACTGAGGCAACTACGGTCCTAATCTAGCCAATGTTTAAGGCCGCTGGTTCGCCAGCGGCCTATTTTTTGTCGCCCGCCCACGTTTGACGCGGATACCAATAGTCGCTAGACTAGCTGCCAACTAGTAGCATTATCCGGCTGGTGCATTGGGTAACCCGCCCCTAAATTGGGAGCGGAATAAGGAGACGATATTATGGAATTTGGACTTGAAGGCAAGTATGCATTCGTTGGTGGCGGCGGTCGTGGCATTGGCAAGGCCATCGCTCGTGAGTTGGCTCGGGAAGGCGCCGATGTGGTGATTGCTTCCCGAACCAAGGATCAATTGGAGCAGACCGCGCGGGAACTTGAAGACGAGACCGGCCGGCGCATTATCCCAATGGTTCTGGACGTCACCAAAAGGGACCAGGTAGACCGGGTTATCGCCGATACCGCTCAGCAACTGGGTGGACTGCACATCCTAGTCAACAGCGCGTCACTTCCTGGCGGTTCTCCCAGCGCGATTGGCGCAATCGAAAACCTGAACGAAGACGACTTGATCAGCGATTTTGATGTGAAATATGTGGGCGCATTACGCTGTGCCCGTGCGGCCATCCCCTATCTCAAGGAGCAGGGCTGGGGGCGTATCATCAACATCAGCGGAGGTAACGCCCGCACCGCCGGCAACCTGAGCGGGGGCGCGCGTAACGCATCGCTGGTGCATCTAACCAAGACTCTGTCCAACCAGTTGGGCCAGTTTGGAATCACGGTAAACTGCATTCACCCCGGCACCACCCGCACCGAGCGAACGCCAGGCCTGCTGGAAGCCCGGGCGCAGCAGCTAGGAATCTCGGTGGAAGAGGTAGAAGCGCGCGAATTCGCTCCCGGTTCACCGCGCGGGAACGCCATCTGCCGGATGGTAGACGCTTCGGAGATCGGCTACTTTACCGCGTTCCTGGCCTCTGACAAAGCCTGGTCGGTTACCGGAGAGGTTATCGCCGCCGGTGGCGGTGTTGGCACGGCAGTCTACTATTAGAGTCGGTTAGACAATGGCGCGAGCTAATTAACCGAGGTTATAGCCAAAAGCAGGAGGGAAATTAGGTATGGTCGCTGAAACTCGCACCATCCAGATTCTGGATCCCCGCCCGGAAGACATACCCGAGGAAAGGAGTCTCAGCGGGCAGATTCCTACACTGGAAGGCAAAGTAATCGGGCTGCTGGAAAACCGCAAATATCACGCAGATGCTTTCTTGCAGGAGTTGCAGAAAGTCTTGGAAAAGGACTACGGGGCCAAAAAAGTGGTCTACGCCCGAAAGTTCACCTTCAGCGCACCCTGCGCCGACGACACCATTGACTCACTGGTTGAGGAGTGTGACGCCGTAATCCACGGCATTGCCGATTGAGGCTCCTGCACAGCGTGGGGTCTCCACGACACAGTAGTAACCGAGTCCCGAGGGGTTCCGTCGGTCAGCGTAATAACCAGCGCCTTTACCCGCGCCGCCAATATCCGGGCTGCCTCACTGGGAATGCCGGGAGTGCGCATTGTGGTGCTGCCCAGCCCACTGGCTTCACGCAGCGTGGCAGGGGTGCATCAGCTAGCCCACGAATACGCGGAAGAAATAGTGGGATTACTGACTACAAATTAGCGATAAAGAGTCCCTCCACTTACCGGAGGGGCTCTTATTTAGTCGAAGAGGATACCAAGTTGAACCAATCCACCCTTAAGTCACGCCGGATTGACGTGGCTGACTCATTCGATAAGATACAGGACTATTACGAGGAACAAGGCTGGACTGACGGCTTGCCGGTGGTGCCCGCCACCGAAGATCTGGTCCAGAAAATGTTGGGCGCGTTTGGGGAAGACCCGGCGCACTCATTGGGGATAATTCAGCCCCGTAATGCGCAGGTCACGCTGGAGAAAGTGGCGGTCAACGCGGTGATGGCCGGCTGCCGTCCTGAGCATTTTCCAGTGGTGCTGGCCGCCGTTCGGGCCATCATGCAGCCAGCCTTCAACGTTGCGGGCTGTCAGGCAACCACCGGCGGAGCCGCGCCGGTGATCATCGTCAACGGCCCAATAGCCAAAGAGCTGGGCATCAACGGTGACTCCGGTTGTTTTGGCCCCGGCTACCGGGCCAACGCCGTCATTGGGCGGGCATTGCGGCTGGTGATTCGCAATATCGCCGGTCTAATCCCCGGCGACATGGACAAGGCTACCCTGTCCTTACCTGGCAGATATACTTTCTGCTTCGCTGAGAACGAGGAACGCAGTCCTTGGGAACCTCGCCACGTCGAGCGGGGCCTAGACCCGTCCGCCAGCATGGTGAGCATCACGGCAGTTAGGGCAATATATCCCATCATGGAGAGCACCGTTCCCGATGGTAGGGCGGTGCTGCACACTCTGGTAGAGTCGATCAAAACGGTTGGATTTGCCAACTATTACCAGATTGGCACCGGCGCGCAGATCACACTCATTATATGTCCAGAGCATGCCGCCGAAATGCACCAGGCCGGGCTTTCCAAGGATGATATACGCTGTTATGTTTTCGAAAATGCCCGAATGCCGATAAGTCGGCTCCGGGACATAGCCCATTGGGGCAATCGAAACTTGCCGGATTGGATTGATGAAGATAACCCGGACACATTGGTGCCAGTGGCCCCTCAAGCCGACGATATTGAGGTCTTTGTAGCGGGCGGGGATGGACGCCACTCGGCTTGGCTAGCCGGATGGGGAGTAACCCGGGTTATGACTCAGGAGATTACCCTGACTCTGTAATCCTGGTCGAGTCAGTATCAAAAGCCCCGGCACGGAAAAACGTGCCGGGGCTTTTCTTTGCATTGGCGTGCCGGTATAGGGAACTTTTTGGTTGAAATTATCATCTTATCTGTGACAACGTTTTTCCAGAGGAGTGAGCGTAGGGAGGAGCGTCGAAGAAAATGAGTAGCAAATTACAACCGATTGGATGGCGGGTTCGTAGTAATAAGTAAGTGCCCAGGAAGACACAACTCAAACAAACTGGTCGTGGCAGACTCCCAACGGAAAACACACTGAATAAGTGGGTAGATTACGGGATAGTCCCTGTACACTGTCAAACAATCTAGTTGTATAAAACCCAACTGACATACTAACATTGACAAACCGTAATTCCGTTCGTTAGCCTAATATTTCCCAGGATTGGAGGGATTCCCTAATGACCCAACCAGCACCAGCGCCATCACCCATAGCAGAACAGCTTGAACAACAAGTAGAGCCTAGTTGCCGGCATCACTGGGTAATCCAGCCCGCAACCGGGCCGGTTAGCCAAGGAGACTGCCAAATTTGCGGCGAGGCCCGGGAATTCAAAAACTACATCGAAGCATCTACGTGGGGCGACGACAAGTCGGGTAGCCGGACCACTGCCCGCGCCAAAGCCGATGTAAATCGCACCGTATCCAAGGTCGTGGTCGAAGAAGACGAGGTAGAAGAGTAACCGAACCACTGGCCAACCATACCCGTTCTTGATAGCACGGAAAGCAGGCGGCCCGATAAGTGTCAGCCTGCTTTTCCTTTAGGTAAAGCATATCAACCTCCCGGCCTCCCGGCCCTCGACTTATGGATTTTGAAGGCCGTTAAAACAAAATCCAAACCTTCATGCCTTCAGGCCATTAACCCCTTGCCAATGAGCCTAAGGTATAATATCTTTTACGTCCTGGGGAAACATGGGGGATTTGTTGACTGAGGGGAGGCTGACCAAGTAGTGTTCACACACCTGCATACCCATACCGAGTACAGCATGCTGGACGGCATTAGCCGTATCCCCGACCTGGTCGACCAGACCCAGAAGCTCGGCATGGAGTCCCTGGCGATTACTGACCACGGGTCTATGTATGGTGTGGTGGATTTCTATTCAGAGTGCAAAGAACGCGGAATCAAGCCGATCCTCGGTGTTGAGACCTATGTTGCGCATAACCACCGCTCGGACCGCAGCGGGTCGGAACGCAGCCCCCACCATCTGGTCCTGCTGGCCCGGGACAATGCGGGATATGGCAACCTCATGAAGCTGATCACCAAGGCTCACCTGGAGGGCTTCCATTACCGCCCGCGAGTCGACAAGGAACTCCTGGAAGCATACGGTAAGGGACTGGTCTGTTTATCCGGTTGCCCCTCCGCGGAGGTCCCCAAACTGATTGCCGACGGCAACATCGCCGAGGCCAACAAGGCTGCTCTCTGGTACAAGGAGTTATTCGGTGATGGCTACTTCTTAGAGCTACAACAGCACACAGATGTTCCCCAACTTGATACGATCAACCAGGGTCTGATCGTAATGAGCAAAGAGTTGGAACTGCCATTAGTGCTCACCAACGATGCCCACTACGTCCGGCAGGCTGACTCCCCCTATCAAGACGTTTACATCTGCATTCAGACCAACACCAACGTGAACGACGAGAAACGTCTCCGCATGGAGGACAATTCCTACTACATCAAAAGCCCAAAAGAGATGGCAGCATTGTTTCCGGAATTTCCCGAGGCGGTGGAGAACACCCAACTAATTTCCGACATGTGCAACGTGGAGTTGGGCTTCGGCCAGACCCACCTGCCCAAATATCCTACTCCCGACAATGCCGACGCCGATGAGTATCTGGCCAAGCTCTGCTGGGAAGGGTTCAAGAAGCGTTACCCCCACCAGTCCCCCGACGCCGAGAAGCGTCTCCAGTATGAGTTGGAGGTAATCCGCCACACGAAATTCGCCAACTACTTCCTGGTGGTTTGGGACATCATCGACTTCACTCGCCGCAGCAAAATTTTATTCGGCGTACGAGGCAGTGCGGCGGCCAGCGTAGCGCTCTACTGTCTGGGCATCACCGTCGTGGACCCTCTGGAGTATAAGCTGGTTTTCGAGCGGTTCCTGAACCTGGAACGCAAAGAGATGCCCGATATTGATATGGACTTCCAGGATGACCGACGCGACGAGGTGCTCCACTTTGTCATCGACCGCTACGGCAGCGACCGGGTAGCCCAGATCATCACCTTTGGCACCATGGGCGCTAAAGCCGCCCTGCGGGACGTGGGCCGGGGCCTGGGCATGAGCTACGGCGACGTTGACCGCATTGCCCGTATGGTGCCATTAAAGTCGCGCACATTGGAAGACGCTCTCAAAGCCAATGCCGAGTTTCGGGAAGCCTACGAGAAGGAAGAACCTGTCAAGATTCTGGTGGATAACGCCCAGGGATTGGAGGGCATCGTCCATCACGTCAGCACCCACGCCGCCGGTGTATTGATTGCCGATGAGCCGCTGACCGAGACGGTTCCGCTACAGCGTCCGTCCCGGGGTGACGAGAACAGCCCGGTGATGATGACCCAATATTCCATGGACCCGGTGGCCAAGCTGGGCCTGCTGAAGATGGACTTCTTGGGCTTAACCAACCTGACCATTCTGGACCGGGCCGTAAAGCTGCTGGACGAGAGTCGCGGCATCAAGATCGACATTGACCGCCTGACCCTGGATGACAAAGCGACTTTTGACCTGCTCTCTTCCGGCAAGACCACCGAGGTGTTCCAGTTGGAAAGCACGGGGATGCAACGGTACATCAAGGAGTTGAAGCCATCCAACCTGGGGGACATTGCGGCGATGATTGCGCTGTACCGCCCCGGCCCAATGGAGCACATCGACACCTTTATCAACGCCAAGCACGGGCGCTCGGCAATCGTCTACCCGCACCCCAGCTTGAAAGAGCTGCTGGACGAGACCTATGGCGTGATTGTGTACCAGGACCAGGTTTTGCTAATCTTGCAGAGCTTTGCTGGCTACACGCTGGGTGAGGCCGACACTGTCCGCAAAGCTATGGGCAAGAAGATCGCCTCCATGATGGCGCAAGAGCGCCAGAAATTCATCGACGGCGCTCAGCGAAAGGGCTTTGACCAGGAGGTCGCAGTACAAGTATTCGATCTAATCGAGCCCTTCGCCGGGTACGCCTTCAACAAGGCCCACAGTGTCAGCTATGCCCTGATTTCCTACTGGACGGCCTATTTCAAGACTCACTACCCGGTGGAATACATGGCGTCGGTGTTGAATTCGCGCTTGGATCACACCGACAAGGTAATTAACGCAATCAACGAATGCTCAAAGCTGAAAATTCCGGTGCTGCTGCCGGACATTAATCGTTCTGGCGAGTTCTTCACCATCGACAAAGAAGTCGGCCCGGAGCCTGCCCTTCGGTTCGGATTGGCGGCGATCAAGACCATTGGCGAAGGGGCGGTTCGCCCCTTGGTTGAAGGGCGAAAGAAGGATGGCCCCTTTGCTTCTATAGACGATTTCTGCCGCCGCGCCGATGTCAGCGCTCTGAACCGCCGAACCTTGGAAAGCCTGGTCAAGGCGGGCGCGTTCGATAGTCTAGGTAATCGAGGAGCGGTACTGGGCGCAGTGGAGCAGATCATCAGCGCGGCCCAGCTTGAGACCAAAATGCGCAACACTGGCCAGACCAGCATGTTTGATGCCATTGGCAGTAAAGATTCTGGCTCCATCATCCCTGGCGTCGTTCTGAACGGCCAGGAAGTTTCAAGAGAGCAGAAGGCCGCCTGGGAACGAGAGTTCCTTGGGGTTCCTCTCTCCTACAATCCCCTGCTTGAGCTGGCTAATATCGATGCTGGTGACGCCATCGCGTCGCTAGACCAGTTGGACGAGGAACTGCAGGGGCAATCTCTGGTCTTGGTTGGACATGTATCAAGCATTACCGAACGTTTTACCCGCGAGCAGAAGAAGTTTTTAATCGTATCAGTAGACTTGTTGGGCGGGCCGATCGAAGTGATCGTCTGGCCTGATATATTGGAACGCACTGCAGAAATTTGGGAGGAGGGGAAGCTGGTAAAGGCCGAGGGAAAGCTGCGCGTACGCGCCGATCAGTTCTCGTTGGCCTGCGAAGAGGTTGAGGAGTTTTTTCCATCGGCACCAGCCGAAACTAACGTGGCAACATCGTACACCAAGGGGGATACCTACTCATCGGGCTCATCGGGAAATTACCGCTCTAATGGGAACGGGAGCAAGAAGAAATCGGCGGTCTCAGTTCCTTCAACTCCCGCTATCGTACGCTCGGTCGTGATGGCGATAGAAGAATCGGATAACGCCATTGAAGACGCCCACCTGTTGCGAGAAGTAATACAGGTATTGCTGGAATATCCCGGCAAAGACCGGGTCAACCTGCAAATTCACACCAGCACCCGGCGGGTGATGATGGAGCTGCCGGTGGTCAGCACTGGATATTGTACTGAACTAAAGGAACGGCTGGAAGAAATGCTGGGGTTGGACTCGGTAGCTCTTCAGCAATTGGAAGCCTCCCCAGAACTGGAACAAGCTCCGTTCTAGATTGACTTACAGTACTTCACCCGACCCTGACATGCACCTGCTTGCGTAGGTCGGCAACTTTGGGTCAGATGGCTGTAGGGTTCACAAAGCTTACAAAGAAAGCGCCCCGGGATTAATCAATCCCGGGGCGCTTTTGACTAACTTGGTTTGTACTTACCTGAACCGTAAAAGTCTAAGCGTTACTTGCTCCAGCTAATGGTGTTGACCAGAATCCGCCGGCCGCCGGGCATATTGACGAACTCCAGATCTTTGTTGACACCCCAGACCGCTATAATTTCCATCATGGGGATTTGTAGCAGGTTCTCGGAAAAGACACCGTATGCTTCTTCCATCAGTTCACGGCGTTCCTCGCCACTGGCGGCATTTGCCCGCTTCCCCAAGTCATGCCAATCGGCCTGACAGTTCTTGGAACGGTTGGCCTCGCAACTCATGTAGAAGTTGAGTTGACGCCCAATGTCGAAATACTCGCCGCCGGGAGCAAAGTTAACCAGTCCGGGCGAAGCAAAAGCAGGTTCCGGAGGGCTGGAAGCATGCACTGCCGCTGCCGCTTCTTCAAGTGTAGCCCCTCCTTTCAGGGCCGCATCAAAAGCGATGGCCGGGCCGGTGAGGTGACGGTCTCGCCACACACTACCCTCAACGACGTTCAACTTCACGTTTATCCCAGCTTCCTGCCAGAAGGTAATCAATGACTCGGCCAACTCTACATCTTTGGCGTAGCGGCCTTCTCGGGTCCAGTAGTCGATAACATTGTCGGGATTGTAATCAGCTTCAATGAGCAATTCTCTGGCCCGCGCCAGATCGTACTCATAAATGGGTTTCCAGTTCTCCTCGTTGACCCCCAGGGTACCAGGTATACCGTTGGCCCCGCTGCTGCATCGAGACTCAGGCCCGAACAAAGCGTTGGCTAGCGCGGGGCAATCGATGGCGTGGGTCAGGGCTTGACGTACCTTTAATTTGCGTAGCTCCGGATGCCAAATGGTATCTGTGTTGAGGGTGTAGACTTCACCGGAAACAATCTTCACGGTCTTGCCGTTCTGACTGTTGTTGATAGAATCGGCCTGGTCGATGGCCATCGCCCAGGCAACATCAGCTTCACCGGCTTGAATCATGGCAGAACGAACCAGTTCTTCCTCACGCCACACATAGGTAACGTCCTTGATTGTGGGGGCTTGGGTCATGAAGTTAACCGGCTGTGGCTCTACGTAACCGTCGTAGGCCTTGAGCTTGATGTTTTCGCCCCGGTTCCACTCTACCCATTCGTAGGGGCCCCAGCCGATGACCTGACCGGATTGGTCCCGTTCTTCTTCAGTGCTAGCTTCATACTGCCCTGGCGCTCGGAAGATGTGGTACTGGCCAAAACGAGGCAGCACCGGGCAAGGATTGTCGCAGACGAAATCAACAGTATACTCGTCCACTACTACGCCGTGGGACTCCCTAACCTGGGAGAAGGGCTGGAATTCTACGCTGCCGCCCAACTTGTCGATAGTCCACTTGGCTGCTTCGGCGTTCCAGTCCTCGCCATTGTGGAACTTCACACCTTCTTGCAGCGACAAACGCCAAGTACTGCCGTCTACTAGCTCAAATCCGGTGAACCCAGCGGTGGCGACGTCCGTAAAGTCTGGGCCGAAGAAAGCGAACGGTTGAGCGATATTCTGAATGATTTGGTTGGGGTACAAAGTGGTGCTGAGCCAGGGATCAGGAATTGAAGGCTCTTCATTGATAACGATTACTATGTCGTCCCTACTGGCGACGGCAGCTTCAATTGGTCGTGCCGTCGGCTGTACCACGGGGATCGGGGTCTGGGTTGGAATAACCCCCGGGGCTAGCGTAGCAACGGGTGCTGCTGGCGCGGTAGTAGCTGCTGGGGGGGCCGCCGAGCCGCAGGCGACAATAAATGCGGACATCAGTAGCACCAGTCCGGGCGCCCACTTCCCAAGATACCAGGGTTTACGGATTCTAGAGTTCAATATAACTATACCTCCCACTTTTTCCTTCATTGTTTAACGTTGCTAGCTGCTGTGCCCGACAACTGCCTGGAGGGACTCGCCACCCAAGTGTATCTGAATCAGCAATAACTTTGGCTGATACCATAAATATTATCCAAATTCCTAACTAAAGTGTCAAGGGCGGAGAGAAAACGTACCATCGGGGCGGAGTAATTGTGTACCACCAGAGATGTTATGTGGGGTAGGGTTACACAG